>JAOZJV010000554.1:0-1789 GCA_029935695.1 Candidatus Krumholzibacteriia bacterium
TGATTGGGCCCATCCCGACGACTTGGAAATCTACCCTTATTACACACTCTTGAATGATCCGCAGCAGGTGCACTATCCCTTCAACGAAGGAGAACGCATTCCGGATCGATCCTACGTGGTTTTCAAGGCCCTGTTCAGGGACGACTCCCGGGACAACCTTGTAAACCCTGCTTACACCATGGGTGTCTCCGGAGGAGCAGAAGGCGTGATGAGCCTTTACACCGGTGGTGCTTACAGCTTCCACACCGGAAACAGCAGTGTCGATACGGACCCGGCCTGGGGTGAAGGCATCAACGGATTTTATGCTGATACTTTGGGTTTCATGCCATCGCCCAGCACCGATTTCACCTTCCGGATGATGGGTGTTGATGAGCATGGTCGGCGTGACGGCACCCCTGCGCAGATGAGTTTCACAGTGGGATATCCGCCATGTGTGCAATGCCTGGAGTTGGTGCCCAATTATAATGAAGCGTCCGGTTTCTCTTCGGATCTTGCCTGTTACGATCCGGATGTGGGAGGGCATCCCTGTTTTGGAGAGACCGATGTCTTTTACATCAAACAGAACGATGCTGTGGAGACCCCTGGCCGCTCCTATATGCAGAACCAGAGTTTTACATACATGGGAATTCACAAGGTCACAGGTGCCGTGCATTACAGCACAACAGAGTTTGGTGATGAGTATTATTCATTCCTGTCTCAGGTTTTCAGCATGGGCTTTTTCCTGCATGGTCGGGATGACCAGCGGGAGTCCTGGATGGATCCCCTGTCGCGCATCATGGCCTGGCGGTATCAGGTGGATTATGACTGCGACCCCAACAACAGTATTGCCGATGGGGGTGGCATCGACAGTTTGCAAAATATCACCTGGGGTCTGAATCCTTCCGGTGCACCGGGTCTGGAAATCAGTCTTGTCGATGGCGTGTGGAAGATGAAGGTGGATGTGGTTGTTCCAACCCAGTTGGTGGGGGTGGGTCCGGACAATTTCCGCACGGTCATTCAGTACACCATGGCCAATGGCGACCTGGAATTGACCGACGAGTTGTATAACAAATGCATCCGCCAACTGAGTTCTGGAAAAGTCAGGGCCATCGCCCTGGACCAGACACGTTGTGATTTCACGCCCATTCGTCCGGCGAAGTATCATGTTTTCTCCGATGTGCGTCCGGGGTCGGGTGGGCCCGGATCCGGCACCTGGCGGGACTGCGAACCTGATTTCCCCGGTGTGGATTTCAGCCTCGGGCTATCCATGGTGACCATGGCCAGCCTTGAAAATGTTCCGGTGCAAAAGGATTTCCAGATTATTTTCCAAGGCACCGATGGAGACATGGGCTGCCAGGTGGATCTTTACACAGGCAGGTTGGCACTTCCTGCCTGGGATTTGGAAAAATAGGATTCTCTTATGCATAAAATGGAGTTTGATAACCAATGAGTTGCCGCGTCAATATGATCGCCGTGGGAGACGAGCTGCTGGAAGGCCGCACCGCCGACACCAACAGTGGCCGCATCCAACGGGCCCTTGGGCAGCATGCTGTCCAAGTGGCCGGTATTCAAGTGGTGCCCGACACCCGGGATGCTATTTTCCAGGCTTTGGATCGGACTGATGCCGGCGACATCGTATTTATGACAGGCGGGCTGGGCTCCACACCGGACGATTTGACCCGGGACATGGTGGCGCAGTGGGCCGGGGTGGCTTTGCCGCAGGATGCCGAAGTGCGGCGCCAACTGGAAGAACGATGGGCTCGTCTTGGGCGCAAAGCGGATGTTGGTGTGCAGCGGCAGTGCCAGGTGC
>JAOZJV010000554.1:1799-2910 GCA_029935695.1 Candidatus Krumholzibacteriia bacterium
GGCATGACCGCTCTGGAAAATTTTGTGGGATCAGCTCCTGGTCTGGTCGGGCGTCTGAAAGATCGCATTCTGATTCTGCTTCCCGGAGTGCCCAGTGAGCTTGCCGGCTTGTTGCCTGCGGCCCTGCGATGGCTTGCCCGGGAGGGCCATTTGCCTGCCGCCCGGCAGACTCTGCTGTGGCGGACAGGCCAGATTGCTGAATTGGCATTGGTAAAAAAACTGGAGTTGATCCGCAAGGACCATCCGCAGCTCCAATGGTCCTGGTGGCTCACCGACTGGGGCGTGGATGTGCGTCTTGCCGTGGAGCCAGATAACACCGCCGGCCTGGAGCAATTGTCTGCGGTCGAAACACCGGTGAGTGATGCTCTGGGGCATCTGGTTTACAGCCGGAAAATGGAAAGCCTGCCTGAAGTGGTGGGGCGGATGCTGATGGATCGCGGGCTGACTGTTTCCGTGGCTGAAAGTTGCACAGCTGGCATGATTGGCGCGAGGTTGACGGATCTTCCCGGTTCATCAGCTTATTTCAAGGGAGGCATCCTGGCTTATGCCGACCCCATCAAAAGTGATTTGCTGGGGGTTCCTGAAGGGATGCTTGCAAAACATGGCGCCGTCAGCGGCCCAGTGGTTCAGGCCATGGCTGAAGGTGTTAAGAAACGATTGAATACTGATTATGCCCTGGCTGTCAGTGGGATCAGCGGCCCCGGTGGAGGAACCGAAGAAAAGCCGGTGGGCACAACCTGGGTGGCTGTTGCCACTGCTGAGGATGTCTTCACCTGGTCTTATCGTTTCCCTGGCAATCGACCCCGGAACCGCTTGTTGACAGTGGCGGCCATCGTTGATTCCCTGCGCCGCAGCCTGGAGTTTGGTCCGCACCGATCGCCTTGGCTGGCTGATGATTTCTGGTGCCGATCCTGAGTTGGATTCTTAACAATTCAAGCTACCACACAGACAGTGAGTGAATCGGAGGGTTTTCTTCTCTTGTCTTAATGAGCCGCGTATTCATGTCTAAAAAATTGAATGAATCCCTGCCTGTTCTGTGGGGCGTGAAGACCTGGATCAGCAGAATCCATGGGTGAAATCAAGCTCCCCCAACCAGCAGCCACAAGATCAA
>JAOZJV010000063.1:0-8374 GCA_029935695.1 Candidatus Krumholzibacteriia bacterium
AGGTGTATTCCGGGGCACCTGCGGGATCAAATTCCCGGGCGCTGCGGAAATATTTCACCGATCCGGTAAAGTCGTAATTAGCGGAAGCGGAGTTGGCCAGCAGGCATGCCAGGTTTTTGTTGGGACTAGTCTCGAAGGCTGCCTTTTTCTCCACCAGAGTGCGTTGGTCCTTGTCGCCGGCAAGAACATGGGCGGCCCATTTTTCGGGACCGGGGTAACCGATCCAGGCACTGGCCACTTCGCCGTCGCCGTTGGTCATGATGAAGGTTGGGTAGCCTCGAACATTGTACTTTTTGGCCACTTCAATGCCTTCGCCCACTTCACAATTGTTATTCCAGAAGATCACGTTTTTCAGTGAGTTCTTGATGGTGTCGTCGTTGTCCACCGCACGGGCGAACACTTTGCAGCTGGGTCACCAATCGGTGTAGAAATCGATCACCAGCATTTTGTTTTCGGCTTTGGCCTGGGCCAGAGCCTCTTTGAATGAAGCTGGTTCCGCAGCCATGGCAGTGGCGGCAAAAGCCAACACCATGGCGGCCAGCACGGTCAGCATGGCCAACCGGCTTTTGAGAGATTTATTCTGAATGCGCTTTTGAATGAACTTCTGAATGAACTTCTGAATGAGCAGTGGCATGGACGAACTCCTTGAACGGGGGATTGGGGATCATTGATCATACTTAATGAGTAGGACAATACGCCGGAATGTCCAGAGTGTTCCAGTGAAAACAGTGATTGCTGGACAGGTAAATAATAGAGGACTCTTACATTCTCTGCGGAATAATAAATATCTGCAACTTAAGGCCAAAAAATTTGGTGTTATGTATCAGTAAACCGTTTGGCAAATGGGGCCCTTTGGCAATGGTTGGCTCCAAAGACAGTAGTTGAACCCAGTAACTGCTCCAGTTCCGGAATTGAAGGGAAAGGGTATGAGACATCTACTTTGCTTGTTCTCGGCAAGCCTGTTTTTTGTATGTACGACGAGTTTGGCAATTGCTCAGTCAGGTCATTCCCTCCATGTGGTAGCCACCCAGGCAACGGACTATGCGGGATACTTTCTCGGAGGACGCAACTACTTCGAAGGCCCAGTGGGCATAGGAACCGACTCTCCGATGTATTCTCTACATGTTGAAATGACAAGCGAGGAAGGCCGAGCTATTTTTGGAATCGCCTCTGCAGCTTCCAGTTCCTCAACTTTTGGGGGTTGGTTTCAGTCCAACAGTAGCGGCGGCATCGGCTTGTATGGTTATAGTACCGGACCCGCTAGCGTAGGTGTTCTGGGTAACTCCTATGCTCCCAATGGGTATGACTTTCTCGCTATGGGTAACGGCATAAACTATGGTTCCTTTTCTTCACGCCGATGGAAAGAGAACATCCAACCAATCAGCTCCCCGTTGGAAATGTTGTCCAGATTGCGAGGCGTTTTTTTCGACTGGGATGCGGAGCATGGAGGACACCACGACATTGGTATGATTGCCGAGGAGGTCGGGGCTGTTCTGCCAGAAATCGTCAATTATGAAGAAAACGGAATCGACGCAATTGCGATGGATTACAGCAAGCTATCTCCGTTGCTGATTCAGGGTCTCAATGCACTAAATGCGGAAATGGATTTCGAGATCGAAAAGCGTGACTTGGAAATTCAATCACTTCGGGAATCCAATGCTGGACTTGAGTCACGCTTAAACAAATTGGAATCTCGCTTCGAACGATTGGTTTTTGCAAAAACCCCATAGCCTTACGGAGCGGATTTAATTGAAGTCAATTCATTTGATGTTCGGACACCCGACCCATTATTTCGGGTACAGTGACGTGGCAGCAGGTTTAGAGCATATGGCGAAACTTCTAACCAAATAGGCTGTTTGATAAAGAGGCATCGTGTTGTGTGGATGAAAACCTGGTGGCCTTCGTGCGTTTGGCTGAATTGGGGAGTGCTAGGTCTTGAATTCCTGGGCAGTAAAATACCCTCCCATTGGTAGTTCATTCCCGCGAAGATCTTCAGTGCTCGTACGCGGCCTACAAGAACCAGCTTGCCACCCCTATCCCTCTTTGCCAACACCTTGGCAAAGGGAATTGTTCCTGTCCCGATGGTTCTACCCAGGAGTCACCCGATGATCAATTACAATATTTAACTTAATGAGTAGGACAATACGAGAAATATGCCAGTTGGTCTCACTTTTAATCAATGAGCCTGGTAAACTATTTTTCCCGCAACGATGGTAATTTTCACTTTCATTTCCAGAAGATCTGACGGCTCGCAAGTGACCGGATTACCAGTCAGAACCGTCAAGTCGGCATAATAACCCTTCTCGATTTTCCCGAGTCGATCTTCCATGAAAGCAGCATAGGCTGACCCGGCGGTGTACAATTCCAGCGCCGCATCACCGCTGATAATTTCCTGAGCCTGCCAGCCTCCGATGGGTGTCCCATCAGGATGCGTTCTGGTGCGTGCGGAAAAAAGGCCTGCCAGGGGATCGACGCGTTCCACGGGAAAGTCGGTGCCGAAGCAAACGTGAGCGCCGGTTTTGAGCAGAGTATTCCAGGCGTACGCACCGGGCAGACGGTCTGCACAGAGTCGATCTTCAGCCCAGTCCATATCGCTGGTGCAGTGCACCGGTTGCATGGCGGCGATGACACCGAGCTCGGCGAAGCGGGGGATGTCGGCCGGAGAAAGGATCTGGCTGTGCTCAATGCGCCAGCGCGGATCCGCCGGTTTGATGCTGTTGTTCAGATCTTCAAAAACATCCAGCATAAAACGGTTGGCTTCGTCGCCTATGGCGTGGGCGCCCACCTGGAAGCCGGCTTCAGTGGCCCGTTTGGCGGCACTGCGCAAATGATCCAGGTCTGTGACAAAGAAGCCTCGGTGACCCGAATGGTCGCAATAGTCTTCCAGCAATTTGGCACCCCGGCTGCCAAGGGCGCCATCGGCATAAAGTTTCACGGCGCGCACGGTGAGGATGTCGTTGGATGTATGAACCGGGCCATGGGCCAAACCGGGATCGATGGTTTGGGGTGTGTCATCCAGCATGCCATAAATTCGCAGATTCAAATCACCCCCATCGGCCAGCTTTTTATAATATTTCACCCGTTGCCAGGACACGCCTGCTTCGTGCACGCCGGTGATACCGAACCGATGACAATGGTCGATGGCCAAACGCACGCGCCGGGCCATTTCTTCTGCGCTGGCGGCAGGAATAATGGCGCGCACCAGGTCGACTCCATTGTCGATGAGCACACCGGTGGGAACACCATTTTCATCCCGGATGATTTGTCCGCCATCGGGGTCGGGTGTATCGGCGGTGATGCCGGCCAGTTCCAGAGCTTTACTGCTGGCAAGGGCAGCGTGGCCATCGACACGGCGCACCAATACAGGGCGCGCGCCAACCACATCGTCCAAAATTTTCCGGTGGGGATATTCCTGGATTTCCCAATCGTTTTGATCCCAGCCTCTGCCTTGCAGCCAGGTGTCGCCGGGCTGATCTTTATGGGCCTGCGCCACTCGAGAGGCTACATCGGCCGGACTTGTTGTGCCGTTCAAATCAATTTCTGACAGGGCTTTGCCAAGACCGTAAAGATGGCAGTGGCTGTCGTTAAAACCGGGCACTACTGTGGAACCGGCCAGATCGATGACTTCGGTTTGCCGGCCCCTCAACTTGGAGGCAGCTTCGTCGTCACCAACCATGATGATCTGGTCGCGTGCAATGACCATGGCGGTGGCAGCAGAATCTTCGGTGATGATATGCCCGCCCAGCAGAATCAGGGTGGCTTCTGGTTGTTTGGTTCCTGATTGGCAACCGGCCAGCACGAGCAGTGAAATCAAAAGGATGGCAAGACGGCGCATGGCGTTATCTTTCTCTGAAGTCATGACAAGACAGATCGGATCATTGAGCATACACTACCGCAGATTGAACAACGAACAAGCCCAACCTTGAAAGGCCCACCGTGGTATCCAAAAAAGCATTCGCCGACAGAGTTCTGACAGCCACCGCCACCCTTCGCGATCAGGTGGATGAAATGAGTTTTGCCGACCCGGTGGCCTACGTTTACAACCCTCTGCGGTATGCCTGGGAAATGCACGCCAAGTATGTTCGGAAGTGGGGCGCCACCCCCCGGCGGGTCTTGTTGTTGGGGATGAATCCTGGCCCCTGGGGTATGGCCCAAACCGGAGTTCCGTTTGGCGAAATTGGAATGGTGAAGGATTTTATGGGCTTGAAGGGGAAAGTGGACCGTCCTGATCCTGAGCATCCCAAACGGCCGGTGCTGGGGTTGGAAACCACCCGCAGCGAAGTCAGTGGACGGCGTTTGTGGGGATTTTTTGGTGAGAAATTTAACGGACCCGAGGGCTTCTTCAAAGACCACTTTGCCGTGAATTATTGCCCATTGGTTTTCATGGAAGAGAGCGCACGCAACCACACTCCAGACAAGTTGCCCGCCAGTGAACAAAAGCCCCTTTTTGAAGCCTGTGATGATCGGTTGATCGCGTTGGTGGATATTTATCAGCCTGAGTGGGTGGTGGGTGTGGGCGGTTTTGCGCGGAAGAAGTTGGATTCACTGTTCGGGCCCAAGGCAAAGTCCCCCCGGGGGGAACATTTGCCGGCCAATATCGGCACGGTTTTGCATCCGAGTCCGGCTAGTCCGGCGGCTAATCGGGGGTGGGCTGAGGCGGCGGAGAAACAGTTGTTGAGTCAGGGGATTTGGGGGTAGGTTACCAAGTCTCCAGATTGTTGTTTTGGGCCAGGGAAGTGCTCTGGAGCGTTGCAATAGTTGAATGCAGGCCTTTGTTTTTCTCTGGTTTTGAATAAACGGAATTCAACATTTTGGTTATGTTCATTGAATCCTGTTGTGTCAGGAATTGCCGGATGGCCAGCTGATAGAGCTGACTGCGGGAGAGGCCTGCTTGTGCCGCAAAATTATCGGCGGCAAAGAAGATATCATCCTGGATGTTGATTATAATTTTCATATGCACAGCATAGCACAAATGTGACTTGAAGTTAAGAATCCATTAAATTTGCCCCAAACCCTCCAAATCCGTATATAATCTCAGTGCATACCATTTTTTTCAGGGGGAGATTATGTTGTTTCGTAATTTATTTCGGATTCATTGCAATCGTTTGCTTTTAACCCTTCCACTCACGGTTTTGATGATCATCCTGATCTCAACCACCACGGCATTATCAGCTGGTGAAGAAAATACACCACTGGATCACTCGGCAGAAATCGAGTGGATCAAGGCCATGGATACACCGATGCATCCCGCACCCAATCCCAGACCTGATTTGCAACCAACCGGCAGGGATACTGACTGGCAGGCCATGATTGATGCGGTTTGGGGGAGCGGCCGGACCGCGGCAGAACAAACGGCCATTTTCCAGGACTTCATCACCACCCTTGACACTCAGTACGCGCTCTTTCGCAACCGGGATGTTGATCTGGTGGGGCTGGCTGATCTTTATCTGGCCGAAGTCCAGGGTGGGGTCAGCAAAGGCCGGTTTCATGCCATCATGAATAAAATGTGCGTGGCTTTGCAAAACGGTCACACTTCTTTGAAAAACACAGATGTCTATTACACAACTCCCGAGCCGGGAGTGCCACTGCTGATTGGGCACCGATACATGAATCACCCGTTTTTTGGCGCCTGTTTGACCACGGGTGACAGCGGGATTTTTGCGTACGAGGTTGTGGAAAATCATCCTCTTGGTTTAGAGGTTGGAGATGTGATTCTGGGCTATGATGGTCAACCATGGGCTGAATTGTATAACGAGTTGCTGGACGCCGAGCTTCCCATTGGCGGAGGCGGATGGCTCACTTCCGACGCTTCATTTGAATATGGCTGGGACACTGCCGCCGGCAGCAACTGGCATCTTTTCGAAACCATCGACATTTTGAAATTTTCCAGCGGAGAGGTACAGCATCTGCCTACAAGTTTGATGGTCGATCCTGGTGTGGATCTTTCAGTCACCTGCACCGATCAATTGAACACAGAGATCCCTCGACCGAGCAATCCGGAATGGACAACCTGGGGAGTGCTGGAAACAGGTAACAGCCGTGTTGGATTTATCTGGTGCGATGGTTGGATTGACGATGTGGATGCAGCATTTGGCCAGGCATGCCTGGAGATGGTGAATAACCCGGATCTGGATGGATTGATCATTGATTTCCGCAGTAATTTTGGTGGGAATATGACTTTGAGCAATACCGGCCTGAGCCATCTTTTCAACAGCACAGTTTCCACGGTTGATTTTGGGGTTCGTGCAAACCCGTACAACCATTGGTTCATGATGAGGAATGGGACTTCTTCTTATTACGACATTCCCGGAAACCCTGCGGATTATTTTGACAAACCCATTGCTGTTCTGTTGGGACCCAAAACAATCAGCTCGGGCGATCAGGTTGCCTACCGCATGATTTATCATCCCATGGTTCGTACTTTTGGCCGGCAGACCTCTACATCTTTTGATTCTCCGATTCAGTACCCCATGGGTCCGTATGAAGAGTTTACGGGACGGTTCTCAAAATATGATGCGGGACCAGAAGATTCTCCTCAGGATTACCTTTCATACCTCGGGTTTCCAGTGGACGAAGAAGTCTGGCTCGATCCTGTTGATTGCCGAAATGGAATTGACACTGTCATCCAGGCTGCTCTTGATTGGATCGGCCCGAGCGCAAGTTCAGTGCCCGAAGGTCTTACTGTTTCCGGAAGTAATATTACCGGAATCGCGCCCAATCCATGCAATCCGCGCACGGTCATCAAATTCCAACTCGACCAGGCGGGACCCTGCCGGTTGGATATCTTTGATGTGGCGGGCCATTTGGTGGGATCACGGGAGTGGACCAGCCTTGATATCGGCGCACACAACTATGTGTGGGACGGCAAGACCGTTTCTGGACGGAGCGCTGCCAGTGGAGCTTACATGGTTCGCCTGACAGCACCCGACAAGGTGACCGGATCGCGGTTTTCCCTGGTCAGATAAATAGATTCCTCAAGAGTGCCTTTTTAAATCAAAGGCACTCTTTTTATACCCTTTACCGCCCACCAGAATTTCAACTTCATGTTTTCCCGGATAAAGTTTCCGCACGGATCTGGTTACAAACTGTTGTTTCTTCCTGAGTTGAACAGTTTGACCCGGTTCAAGATCCACAACTTTCCATTTGAAGACTTTGGCCGAGAGAGAGCCGTTGGCTTTCATGAAGTGAACAGCAAAATCGATCACCAGTTTTTGTGTTTGCTTTGCTGTGGATCGTATTTCCGCCTCCATCTCCAAATAGTCACCCATCACCAACTGGGTTGAATTGATTTTCAGGGTCACCTTCACCTTCGGATTCACTGCATAACCCAGAGCCTTCAGAGCACCCGGATGGCCTTTTTTTATCAGAGTGCGCAAGCCGTGCTTAACCAGACGTTGCCGGTTTTCAGAAGCACCGTCCATCCAGCGAGCTCCCACTTCGGCTGCCAGATCGGGATGATCCTTGGCAATGTCATTCAGGTTGTTGGCCACCGAGCGCCGCACATATTCAGACTCATCATCCTTGAGTTTTTCCAGCAAGGCCAACACCGGTGTGGGGTCGGTCATAAACATGGGCAGTTGCATTCCCCAGGGCAGGCGGGGACGGGACCCTTCACTGATCAGACGGCGCACATGATGGTCTTCATCATCAATCCAGGTGTGCAGCTCTTTCAGGGTGGAATGGGTGTGCCCCAGCAGGAAGGGCCTGATGGCAAACTCGGCACTGAAAAGGCTGGTGAGTTTGCGCAGAGCTTGCAGGGATGGCGCTGGGTGATCGATACCTTCAGTACCGACCCAGTCGATGAGGGGCCAGGCTGCAAAGCCGTCGAAGGGATTGTCCGGGTCGCTGGGTGGCCAGTTGGTGCCTGCTTTGCTGACGATTTTCAAGGCCTTGGAATACTCAGAGGGAAGGAACCGGGTCATGGCTCCCATGAGATGTCGCACACGATCCTTCAACTCCAGTTTTGTGAGTCCCCGGGTGCAAGCGCTGATGAATGAATCTTCAGGAAAATCGGGCCAGGCGGTATGCAACGCCGAGGCCAAACGGCAAACAGCCAGCTGATCAATACCGTCTTTGAAAAGTACTTTTGTTTTTCCTTTGGGCATGGTCAGCAAGTCTTTCTGATAGGGATGCTATCATCATATTCGCAAGTTTGGCCAAATTCAAGAAACTCAGAAGGGGAACTAAACCGGTTATGCTACCAAAGGCATGGCCGATCTTTCCGGTCGGGCCGTGATCAGCTCGCATTTTCCCCACTTCCATGAACTGGCCCACCTGCTGGTGCACATCACCATTCTCTACACCGGTTGGGTGCACCGCAATTTCCAGATGGGCCAGCTGGATAATGTTATGACACGTGATGATTTTTATTCCT
>JAOZJV010000063.1:8474-11122 GCA_029935695.1 Candidatus Krumholzibacteriia bacterium
AATTTCCAGATGGGCCAGCTGGATAATGTTATGACACGTGATGATTTTTATTCCTTCCGTGGCGGGCCTGATGTGGCTTACCCCCTTGGAGCCATGCTTTGCGAAGTTGTGCGCCGGGAAGTCGGATACCCTGGATTGATGCAGCTGTATGAAAAGCTGTCCGGGTCTGTGGAGTTTGCTGCATTGCTGACGGCTGAGGATGTCGTTCGTGGCGTGGCTGGATTACCGGCGGTGCGGGGTTGCGCCTTTGGATTTGCCACCCGCAAAGACCCCGGCCCGAGTTGTTGACCTGCCTGGGGGACAGATAAAAATGTGGAAGCTTGATCACAAGTTTGTATTCCAATTGCAGTCAGAGGTCTATCCGGTTTATCTGTTGTCTCCACCTTCGGCAAGGGCTGGAAACAGCGCCACATTTTCCGAACATTTGAGCTGCGAAAGATACCGGGCAGAGCGTTACGGCCTGCGGTGCTCACCCGATGATATTGCTTTGTATGATTTTGCAACCAATCAACTTCTGGCTACTTGGGTCTCCGGTTTTACTGATGAAGCGGGGGCACTCGGAGGCCTCGGAAAAGGCCTGATTTTTGAAATTTCAGGATCAGGGTTAGTCGCCGCCGAAGAGCTCGTTTTTGAAGGTTGCAGATTGGTTCACTGATATTTTGGCCGCACTGTAACCTATTGTTATGGTGTGAATTGGCTGCATCTTTTTCTTGTAAAGCACTTGCTGGAAACCCTCCTTTGAATCTCCACACACTCTGCTGATCATCTGACCCAGGAAGGCAGTCATCATGGAAACCCGGAAAATCGGAATCATCATCTGCGATCGTTACCGCCGTTGTGCCGGAGGAAAGTGTTTCCGTTCCGTGCGTGATCGTGAGGGAGCTTTCAAGCGGTATGAAGGCATGGATGTGGAAGTGGTTGGCTTTGCCACATGCGATGGTTGTCCTGGCGGAAATATCGAATACACCGTGGATGAAATGGTGGCCAACGGCGCCAATGTTGTGCACCTGGCCACGGGAATGGTGGTGGGTTATCCGCCTTGCCCTTATATTCAGGACTTCCACGATTTCATCACCACCAAATACGGGCTGGAAGTTGTGTATGGCACCCATCCCATTCCCGAAAAATATCTCAAAGTGCACAGCAAGTTGGGAACCTGGGATGAGCAGCCCTGGGATGTCATCACCGAACCAACCATGACCACCGAGGAAATTCGTTTGTCCTATGACTGAGAACGCCGCCGCCAGACAGACACAACCGGATAAAAATTTCCAAACGGGAAAGGTGGCCGCCATTTCTGCGGCTCACCTGAGCCATGATGTGTTCTCGGCCTTTCTGGCTCCTTTGTTGCCGCTGCTGATCACCAAGTTGAACCTCTCTCTTTCCGCTGTGGCCATCCTGGATATTGCCCGCAAAATTCCCCAACTGTTGAACCCGGTCATCGGCTTGCTGGCCGACCGTATCTGCGTCAAATATCTGGTGATTTTCACCCCGGCGGTGACCGCCATCTGCATGAGTCTGCTGGGGCTTGCTCCTTCGTTCCCGATTCTGTTCATTCTGCTCTTTGTCAGTGGTCTCAGTGCAGCGATTTTCCATGTGCCGGGCCCGGTGCTTATCAAACGCTATTCAGGAATGAACACCGGACGAGGCATGAGCTTTTATATGTTCGGCGGTGAGTTGGCGCGGACCCTGGGTCCCCTGTTGATCACTGCTGCAGTATCCTGGTGGGGGCTGGAGGGCTCGTACCGTGTGCTGCCCGTGGGATTGACTGCCACGGTGGTGATGTTTTTCATGCTGCGAAATCTGCAGCCTGTGCAGCACCAGCCGACCAGACGATTCTGGAGTGGAAGCAGACAGGCACTGCGGGAAACGGCTCCCTTGTTTGCTGGATTAGCTGGCTTCATGCTTTTTCGCATGGGACTGAAGTCCGCTCTCACGCTGTATCTCCCCACATATTTAACGGGTAAGGGTGAGACTTTGTGGGCTGCTGGATTAGCCTTGTCATTGCTTCAGTTTTCCGGGGCCGCAGGCACTTTGGGGGCGGGGTATTTTGCCGATCGTTTCGGGCACTGGAAAATGTTGCTGGTGATTGCCCTGCTGACTCCGGTGGCCGGTTTGGGACTGACTTTTTTCCCCGGTGTATTAACCATTCCCCTGTTGGTGATCACGGGAATTCTGCTCTTTGCTTCCAGTCCTATCCAGTTGGCCCTGGTCCAGGATTCTGGCACTACCAAGCCGGCCTTTCTGAATAGTCTTTTCATGACTTTGAATATCATTTCCAGTGCTTTGGCAGTTTTCTTCGTGGGCAGCATGGGCGACTGGGTGGGGCTGGACCTCACTTACAAGATTTCAGCGGGGCTGACGGTTTTTTCAGTGCCTTTTATGTTTTTGCTTAAAGGGATCTCCAAGCGATAGCTACGCTCCCGGTCCTCCCAAAAATTTAGCCAAACAAGACCTGAATTTTATGTTAATCCATTAACAGTACTGAGTCTTAGATACGGATAACCAGGGCCGGAACCTGGCCTCCGGAACCTATATTCTGCGCATGTCGGCCGGTGAATTCATGGCCAAAAAACGCATGGTTCTGGTGCGTTAAAGGTTTGGGGAGTGCGCCCCGGGGCGCACTTTTCCAGGAATCAGGGTTGAGA
>JAOZJV010000555.1 GCA_029935695.1 Candidatus Krumholzibacteriia bacterium
CGATCGCTCCACCAGCCATCATAACCCAGAATGAAGCGCTGAAAGGATAAATCCATGGCCACTTCATCCAGGGCATCACTGACGGTGGGGCTGCCGTGCCTCTCATCCGGAGTGATGATCTTCATGTGATCGCTGGAGGCAAAAAAGGTCATAAAAAATTGATGCAGAGGATCCGGATTCCAATCAAGCCGGGCCACCGCATCCCAGTAATAAGGAGCCACAACCATGTTGACGTCATCGCGATTCTCCAGGATGGCGCTGGTCAACTCTCCCGCAAAACTGCGGCGCGCGCCCAGGGCCAGACCAAAGTCTTTACCCAATGGCCCTTCTGTGTGAAAGCTGACATCCAGAAGACTGGCATCAAGGACCGTGCGCCATTGATCTTCCCGGGCCGGGCGTCCTTTCAATTCAACCACTCCGCCAATGCAACCGCCATACCGGGTGCCAAACCCCCCGGGGTACAAACTCACGCTGCCCAGGCTCAGGGAATTGTAGGTGGATTTGACACCACCGAAGTGAAACAAGAGAGGAATATCAACACCATCGAGAAAAAAGCGGGTGTCGTAATTGCCACTGCCGCGCACTACAATAGCCCCCGGATCATTCATGGTGGGCCGGGCCACACCGGGCAGAGCCTGCAGGCTTTTGATCACATCCCCCGCGAATCCCGGCACCATCTGCACTTCCTCAAGGGAGAGGGATTGTGTGGAAATTTCATGGTCGGGCCTGCGGCCGTAGACCACAATTTCATCTTCGATGGTTGGGGCAGGATCGAGAGAATCTGTGGTGTCAGGCTGGGCCTCGGGCTGGGCCTGGGCCATGCCGGCCATCAGTACCAGAAACACCAGAACTGCCCATCTTATCATCAGATGAAACCCCTCAAAAACAGCCGTATCAAAACATCAAAAACGCACCCCCCCGGGGGGATCTGTTTTTGATGTTTAAACTCTATGAAAAAACCGGCACACTGCAGTCGGTGTGCCGGTTCTTTATACATCAAGATGACCAATTGTCATACCTGTTGTTTACTGATCAGTCCTCAAAATCGCCTTCGGGACCACGGTCTCGCTGCACCATCCGGGCGCGGTACTTTTCTTCGGTCCAGTCGTCGGGATTGCCAATGCAATCAGCTTTGGGACCCAGGTCATAACTGCCGGCGGCAATGATGGCTTCGTAGGCCAGCGGCGCGGTATCGCCGGCGTTCATCACATTGGCCAGCAGGTTGTACATGAAGTCTTCAACATTCTGCTCAATGCGTTCACGAATTTCGAGGGGCTGGGCCATCATCTTGTTCTCGAAAGGCAGATTCAGTTTCTTGAAGTTGCCTCCCTTGATGCCATTCTTGTCGGCGTAGGCCACCATTTCGGCCCACAACTCATTGGTCACACCGTTGCCTTCGACCTTGTCGAAGTTTCCATCGGCGTCGAGGATGGCGTTGCCAAACTCGTTGACCTTCACACCCCAGGACACCATCTGCAGGGCTGTGGCCACGTTGGCTTTGGTGGTGTTGGTTTGGGTGCAGATTTCCCGCAAGCGGTCGTTGTGGTTGCCGCTGGTTCCGTGCTGGGCCCCGGAGGTCCCGTATTTTTCCACAGCTTTGTGAATTTCAGCAGTCAAGGCCACCTGGATGCCTTCGCTGCTGGCTTCGATGCCGTGGGTTGTGCCATTGTTCAGGGCGATCCAGTCGGGGATCACACCGTGGGCATTCAAACCCTGGATCAGATATTCGGCTTCCACAGCGGTGGACATGCCGTCCTTGCCTTTGATCTCGCCGATCTCGGTTTCATATCCGGCCCACTTTGGAACCAAAGGCGCCAGCTCCAGATTGGCCTTCAGGTTATCATCGTCCATCATGTGCGACGCGTCGATGGCAATGGACGTGATGCCGGCTTCGAACATGGTGGGAATTTCAACCTTTGCGGGCTCTACTTCATCCCAGGTTTTCAGCCCGTAATGATCAGCATGGATGGCCACTGGGACAGTGATGCCCAGCTCGTTCATGGCCTGGTCCACCCGGCGGGCCAGGTTCCAGAAGTTGGACATGCAGTAGTTGCTCTCGGATTTGGCGATTTCCACCAACAGGACTGCGTTGGCCTTCTGGGCGGCACGCAAAGATCCGCGAATGACGCTCATGTTCCGACCATTGGCGGCAACAGTCATGGCATTGCCCTTTTTGATCATGGCCCGGTCGATGACCTTGCCACTGACAATCAGTGCTTTGGAATTGGGGAACAATTTTTTGATGGTGGGTGGACGCCCGATTTCAAGAGCTTGTTCAAAAGACATGGCAACTTCCCTTCTCCAGTGGTTTCTGAATTGATTGTCTATCGACAATAGTTATCTCCCTCTTGAATACCTACAAATGCTAACACTATTTGAAACCCCATGTCAAACCTCTCAGCCAATTATTTCGGGTGGCGGGATCATTCTTTCAACCTATTCTGAACAAATCAATAATAAGACCCCAAGCCACGAAAATATCCCAGCCAGACAGGAGCCCTTTTCATGGAACTTTCAGGAGCCCGCGTATTGATCACCGGAGGCAGTGAAGGAATAGGTCACGGCATCGCCAAAGCTTTGGTGGAAAAGGGCGCCCAAGTGGCAATCATGGCCCGCAACGAGGACAAACTGAACCAGGCGGCTGAGGACTTGAATGTCATGGCCATTGCCGGTGATGTCAGCGTGGAAGCCGATGCCCAGGCAGCCGTGCAAACCTTCGTGGAGGCCTTTGGGGGCATTGATATCCTGGTCAACAATGCGGGTTTTGGTTACTTCGCTCCACTGCTGGAATTGGACAGGAAAAAATTTGACGCCGTGTTCTCAACCAATGTGACCGGGGCCATGCTCATGGCCCGGGAGGCCGCCCGGCATTTTGTGAACCAGAACAAGGGCCATCTGC
>JAOZJV010000556.1 GCA_029935695.1 Candidatus Krumholzibacteriia bacterium
GAGCAAGGGCATGCAGCAGAAGATCCAGTTTGCAGCCACATTTATTTCCAAGCCTGACCTGGTCATTCTGGATGAAGTTTTTACCGGTTTGGATCCCCTGAACATTGAGTTGTTGCGGGAGATGATTCTGGAGGAAAAAGAGAAAGGTGTGACCATCATTTTCTCCACCCATATGCTGGCCGAGGCGGAAAAAATCTGCGACAGCATTTGTCTGATCGAGGGTGGCGAGATCATCATCGATGGTTCACTTGAATCGGTGCGAAACAATTTTCCCCTGAAATCGGTTCGGGTCGCCTGGAAAGATGAGACCCAACCACCCGAAAATTTGCAGGGAGTGCTGCACCGGGAACTGCAGGATGGCCATTGGCGCCTGACTCTTGCTGAAGGAAGTAATCCCCAGGATTTGCTGCCTGTTCTCAGTGCCGCCGGTCCGCTGACTCTTTTTTCCGCCAACCGACCCAGCCTCAGTGAGATTTTTCTTGAGGCCGTTTCCCGCAGTCGTGGGGAGGTGCTTTCATGAACAAGATATACACAGTGATTCGCAAAGAATATCTCGAGAGAGTGCGCAGCAAAAGTTTTGTGATCGCAACTCTTCTCGGTCCAGCCATCATGTCACTCTTTATCCTCATGCCCATGCTGCTTTCTGATGCGGGCAAGGACGAAGAACGGCTGGTGGGTTTTGTGGATCCTTCCGGTCTGTGGCTGATTCCTCTGGAAAATACGCTGGAGGAACAGGAGCGAGGCAATGTCCGGCTGGTGATTGTCGGTGATGAGGCAGCCGGACCGGATGTTCGCATTGAAGAAATGAAACAGAAAATTCTATCCGGCGAACTGCACAGTGGTTTGCTGGTCGATCCGGATTTTATGGAGTCGCGCCAGGTTACTTTCTTCAACCAGTCGGTCAGCACTCTGATGGTGCGGGATGAAGTTCTCAAACCGGCCATGAATCAAGTGCTGCGGCAGGCTCATTTCCGGGCCGAAGCCCTGTCCGACTCTCTCTTTGCCCGAATTTTGACACCAACGTCCTGGTCCAGCATTCTGCTGACCGATGACGGGGAAAAGGAGCAGGACGATGCCGTCTCCATGGGCATGGCCTTCGTCCTGATCATGATCATTTACATCATGGTCATCATGTACGGCAACCACACTCTGACGGCTGTCATCGAGGAAAAGAGCACCCGCATGGTGGAGGTGCTGCTGGCCAGTATTTCTCCTGAAGACCTGATGATGGGCAAGATCCTCGGCATTGGTCTGGCGGGACTGACCCAGTTCGGGATCTGGACCGGGGCTTTTTACGTCCTGAGTCAAAGAGGTATTGAAGTGGGGGGCATGAGTCTGGATGTTACTTTTCTGACCCCCATGATCCTGGTCTCATTCATCGGATTTTTTATTCTGGGATTTTTCCTGTACGCCACCATGTATGCTGGCATCGGAGCCATGTGCAACACCGTCCAGGACAGCCAGCAATTTCACACCACCCTGGCCATGGGGTTGGTGATTCCCATGATGCTTTTGACGATGATCATCCGTGCCCCGGATTCCACCCTGTCGGTGGTGCTCAGTCTGGTGCCGCTGTTCTCGCCAATTCTGATGTTCATGAGAGTGAGTGTTTCGAATCCACCGGTGTGGCAGGTGGGCTTGAGCTGGGTTTTGATGCTTGCATCGATCTGGTTTTCCGCCCGTGCAGCAGGCAAGCTTTTCAGGTTGGGCATTCTCATGCATGGCGCGGCGCCCACCTGGGCTTCACTGATCCGCTCCATCAAAGCCTGATCGTCTCTGCTTGAAAAAAGCCCGGGCACCAAAGCGGTGTCCGGGCTTATTTTTTCAGGTGATGATTATCAACCGATAATCGTCGTGAGTTTCCCCACTGCCTGTTCCATGTCCTGGGCTTTGGAGCTGAGCACCCGACCGCAGCTGGCCGTCTCTTCGGCGATGGCTGCGTTGTTCTGGGTGATCTGATCCATCTGGCTCACGGCCTGACTCAACCGTTGAATCTGGTCGGCCTGGTCAGTGGCGTCCTGGCTGATGCTGGACATCATTTCGGCCACGGTTTTATCACTTTGGGTCACTTCCTGGAAGGCCTCGCTGGTGGAATCCACCAGACTGGAGGCACCCAGGGTTTTGGTGACTGAATCTTCGATCATGCTGGAGGTGTTGGTGGCGGCTTCGGCGCTGCGCTGGGCCAGGTTGCGAACCTCTTCAGCAACCACGGCAAATCCTTTGCCGGCGTCTCCTGCCCGGGCGGCCTCCACGGCGGCATTCAAGGCCAGCAAATTGGTTTGGAAAGCAATTTCATCAATGGTTTTGATGATGTTGCTGGTCTCCTTGCTGGTTTGTGCCACTTCCTGCATGCTCTTGATGACTTCTTCCATGGATGTGGTGGCGCGGTCCAGATTGCTGCCGGCACCCTGCATGGTTTGGTTGGCCTTTTTGGCGTTGGAGGCGGTGCCCCGAGTATTGCTGGAAAGCTGAGTCAGGGTGGCAGCCGATTCCTGCAGGGAGGCCGCCTGGTTGGTGGCCCCATCGGCCAGGCTGTCCATGGACTGGGCCACCTGGCAGGATGTGGAGGTAATTTCATCAGCCGTGACAGTCAGAAGATCTTCAATTTCGTGCAGGGGCTTGATGATGGCTTTGCGCACCAGGAAAACAAAAGCAACCAGGATGAACCCGATGATGGGAATAAACACGGCTGCTGATTTCTGGCCCATGGCCTTCAGGGGAGCGGCAAGAGTATCATCTTCGAAAAAGCTGGCGCCGACTATCCAGTCGTAGGGTTCGTAGTACCGGTAGGCCGCCACTTTCCAGGTGCCGGTTTTGGGACTTTTGTATCGGTTGTACCCATTTTTTTCCTGCACCATTTTGGCAATGAAAGGTTTTTTGAGCCACTTTTTGCCCTGT
>JAOZJV010000557.1 GCA_029935695.1 Candidatus Krumholzibacteriia bacterium
CTCACGTCCAATTTTACTGGCGAATTCCTTCAGTTGATCCCGGTCGTCCATAACACCTTCGAGGTCCGGCAGGTCCGGTAGCTGTCCCAGGCCTTTGAGGCCCAGATGATTCAGGAATTCCCGGGTGGTTCCGTAAAGCAAAGGATTGCCAAGGGCCTGACTGCGGCCCACCACGGTGACCAGATTCCGCTCGCTGAGGGTGCTGATGGCGCCACTGCTGTTGACTCCGCGGATTTCATCCACTTCCATGCGGGTCAGGGGCTGCCGGTAGGCGATGATGGCCAGAACCTCCAGGCCAGCCTTGGACAGTCTGGTAAAGCGCCGGCCTTTGAGCATGCGTTCGACAATGGGCGAAAATTCAGGACGGGTGGCAATTTGCCATCCCCCGCCAAATTCAACCAGGGTGAAGGCATTTTCACCTTCATCATAACTGCCGGCCAGTTCGGTGATGGCCTCACGAATTTCCCCAGTCTCACTGCCGGGCAAAAGTTTTTTCAGCCTCACCAGGGTCAGGGGACTGTCGGTGGCAAAGAGCAGGGCCTCTATTTCCCGTTTCAAATTTCCGTCTCCAGTTCATTCGGTTCGTCGTTTTCTTCAATGCTCTCAATAGGCTCGGAATCTACAGGTAATTTACCAGGCTCCTGCAGCCAGATGGGACCACGGGAATGTGTTTGCAGAAATTCCAACCGTCCCCGTTTGACCAATTCCAAAATAGCTATAAAAGTGACGATGACTTCCATCTTCATGGTTTCATCGGCAAAAAGATCTTCGAAGCGGATGTTGGCGCCATTCTTAACCTTCAGAGCGATGAGCTCAATTTTTTCATCCACAGTGAAGGGTTCACGTTCCACCTCGTGGATGGGCTTGGCCTGAATGCGGTCAAAAATACCAGCCAATGCCGACAGCAGATCAAACATCTCAATGCGCAGCTTGGGTTCCAGATCCAACTGATCAGCATAAGGAAATTTTGTCTGACGCAAATGGTATTGTTGCCGCTCACTCTCGGCTTTTTGCAGAGATTCCGCAGCTTCCTTGAACCGGCGATATTCCAGGAGCCGTCGGACCAGTTCCGCCCTTGGATCTTCTTCATCCTCTTCATCATCATCCCTGTGCGATGGCATCAGCATTTTCATCTTGATCACCATCAGGGTGGCAGCCATGGCAATGAATTCGCCAGCTGCGTCAAGACTGATGGCCTGGATCACTTTGATGTGCTGAATAAACTGCTCGGTGATGTGAGCAATGGGAATATCATAAATATCCACATGTTCCTTGTTGATCAGGAACAGCAGCAGATCCATAGGGCCCTGGAAGCCAGTCAGCTCTACCTGGTATGCTTCACTGCTGCGGAAATAATCCAATTCCGGTGGCAAGGCATCCAGATTCCACGACTCAGGACCACCCATGGGTGCTTCTGTTGGCTTATCTTCAGGCCCCTCGGGGCTTTCTATTGGCGAATCAGTCACAAAAACCTCTATCCAATGCCCATGGTGTTGTGAACTTTTTCCATGGTGCAGGCAGCTTCTATTTGGGCCTTTTCACAACCGGCGGCGATGATCTCGTCCAAACGTTTGGGGTCATTTTCATACTCTGCCCGGCGATCACGCAAGGGGGCAAAATGTTCGATCACACCGTCGGCCAGCTTCATTTTGCAATCCACGCATCCGCGGCTTGCACTGCGGCATTCGGAGGCCGTTTCTTCAACCTGTCCGGGCAGGAATTTCTGATACCAGGTGTAGATGGCACAAACTTCGGGATGGCCCGGATCGGTTTTGCGCAAGCGGGCAGGGTCCGTGAAGGCAGGCTTGATTTTTTTGATGATTTCTTCGGGGGATGCGCTGATTTCAATGGTGTTGCCCAGGCTTTTGCTCATGCGCTTGCCGTCGGTGCCGGGAAAGCGGGAAAATTTAGTGACCAAAGGCTCTGGCTCAGGAAAAACATCCCCGAAGATGCGGTTGAATTTCCGGGCCATTTCACGGGTGAGTTCCAGGTGGGGCAGTTGATCCTCGCCCACGGGCACGGCGTGGGCCTTGTAGACCAGAATATCGGCAGCCTGCAGCACCGGGTATCCCAGATGCCCAAAGCTGATTTCATTGCCCATGTTCAGGTCGCGGATTTGTTCCTTGAAAGTGGGGTTCCGCTCCAGGCGTCCCATGCTGATCATCATGGACATGATAAGATTGAGTTCCGCATGTTCTTTCACTTCTGATTGAATAAAAAGAACGGATTTTTCCGGATCCAAACCAGCACCCAGCCAGTCCAGAAACATTTCCCGGCTGTTGTGGCCAATTTCCTTGGCTTTATCCAGGGCAGTGGTCAGCACATGCCAGTCTGCCACCATGAAATGACAATTGTATTCATCCTGAAGTTGATTCCAGTTCTCAAGAGCACCGGTGTAGTTTCCCCAATGGAGACGGCCTGTGGGACGCATCCCGCTGAGAATAACTTTTTTGGTTTTATTTTCGCTCAAAACAGGCCTTTCGGGTCTTGGTGCAGGGAATTCCGATCGCCGAACATTACCACCAGCAATGGAGGATGTCAAAGCAGAGTGGGTTTGGATCAGCCCCTGGCACGGGGATGGGCTTCCAGCCAGGCCTCGGTCAACCACCCGCGGTCGATGTGGGTGTAAATTTCCGTGGTGCTGATGTCTGCGTGTCCAAGCAATTCCTGCACAACGCGCAAATCGGCGCCACCTTCCAGCAAATGCGTGGCGTAGCTGTGGCGCAGAGTGTGGGGTGACATCCCGGAAGGTAAATGAGCCTGGTTGGCGGCGTCTTTGAGAATACTCCACACAGAGACCCTTGAAAGCCTGCTTCCGCGCACATTCAGGAACAGCGCGGGCGAAAGTTTTCCTTTCAAAAGCACGGAACGGCCATTAGCGAGGTATTTGGCCACAG
>JAOZJV010000558.1:0-2541 GCA_029935695.1 Candidatus Krumholzibacteriia bacterium
ACGAATCGACCAATGCCAGCGTAATCATGAAAACTGGCGTGACTCTGCGCGGAGCCGGACCTGAACTGACGATTATAGACGTTCAGGAAACCGGCCGGGGCATTTTCATTGAAAACATCGCCAACTGCCGGGTGGAAAACCTGCAGGTCAAAAGTGCCTATGCCCAGATTTATGGTGCCGGGATTTTGATCCGTGAAGTCGATGAGACAGTGGAAGTTACTGATGTCAGGGTCACTGCCTGCCTCGATGGTGGGATTATTTGCATCAACAGCGCTCACGCGACTTTGCGCCGGATTGTCATGGACGGCAACGAGGCCAAGCAGGGTGGCGGCCTGGCCATTGAAGAATTCAGCAGCCCCACGGTCATTGAATGCACCATCGACAACAACATGGCCCCCAGCGGCGCCGGACTCTTCATGCGTCACGATTGCGCTCCGGTTATCACAGATTGCATCATCATCAACAACACCATCACGGCCAACTGGGGTAATGGCGGCGGTATTTCGGTTCAAGGCAGCACTCCCACCATCACCGGCTGCACCATCAGCAACAACACGACTTACGGGTCTGGCGGTGGCGTGGCCTATCTCGATGCATCAGCTGGTCTCATGGAAGACTGTCTGATTTCAGGAAATAATGCAGCCTACACCTATAGCCTTGGTGGCGGTATTTCCACCAGCACCAGCAATCCCGTTCTGCGCCGGTTGGTCATCGCAGACAACACTGCCAGCGGTTATTACGCCGAAGGTGGCGGAATAGACTGCAGCTTTTCTCCTGCACCCACTATTGAAAACTGTACCATCGTGGGCAACTCCACCGGTGAAAATTCCTTTGGTGGTGGCATTTCCGTTCAGTGGAGCGCTGATCCTGTCATTGACAAGTGTATCATTTCCGGTTCCACTGCTGGCCAGGGTATTTTCTGTGGCAGCGAAACTGCAGTGGTCAGCTGCACCAACATCTTTGGAAACGCCGGCGGAGACGACCTGTGCGGAATCGATGCTGAAGGTAACTTCTCAGCCGATCCCCTGTTTTGCGGAACCGAAGGCATGGAGTACCGTTTGACAGCTTCAAGCCCCTGCGCTCCGGGCAACCACCCGGACGGTGCATGCGATGGTGAACTGATTGGTGCATTGGCCGCAGGCTGTGGCGAAACTGCGGCTCCGTTGCCTGGCATGGAAGGTCTGATGTTGGGCAACCATCCCAACCCCTTCAATCCCAGCACCACCATTTTCTTTGAATTGCCCCAAGCTGGTCCGGCCTCTCTGCGTATTTACGATCTGGCCGGTCGCCTGCTTCAAGAGCGCACCTGGGACAACCTGCCCCAGGGACGCGGTGAATTCCAATGGAACGGCCGGGACCTTGATGGTCGCGCTCTTTCCAGTGGTGTCTACCTCTACCGGTTGGACACCCGTGACCACTCCCTCAGCCGAAGGATGAGTCTGATCAAATGATCCGATGCCAAATGTTCGCCCGATCCGTTCGCGCGATCCTGATTCCGGTTGCTATCATGGCAACCGGAATCGGTTCAGTTTTCGCCGAAGAACTGCCTTTCCCTCCCAGCCATGACAAAGCGGCCCGCATCGTCGATGCCACCATCGAAAATGGTTTGAGTCGCTTAACCATCGCTCCTGCCCTGCGTGAAGATCCCTCCTTAACCATCGATGCTGATATTCGCAGCCATCTGGTGGCTTTACCACGGGGGACCACCACCTACCAGTTGCATATCGAAGGTTCAGCCGGTGCGGAAATTTCTGCCCCGGAAGGCCTGATGATCATGCGCGGGCAGCCGGTGCTGCGGGTGGTCACTTCTGGCACCAATGACCAGTTCGCCACCGTGACAGTGAGCCACAATGGTCGCTGGGCAGCCGGTGCAGCGAGCAGCAGGCTCAACTCTCCCGCACTGCAGTCTTCCCTGGGAGCAACCCTTCCTGTTTCTCAAAACGGCGGAACCGGCGGCTCTTATCTGATTGTTTATGCTCCTGCCTTCAGCAGCAACATCGTTGCCCTTGTGGAGTGGAAAACGCTCAAAGGTTTCAACGTTGCCACGGTGTCCACCAGCGTCACGGGTTCTTCCACCGCTGGCATCAAGGATTATATCCAGAATGCTTATGACACCTGGGAATTCCCACCGGAATATATTCTGCTCGTGGGTGATGTGGACGAGATCCCCACTTTCAACTTTCATGGCAATCCTTCGGATCAGAATTATGTGCAGCTTGAAGGCGACGACTTCCTTCTGGATGCCATGGTCGGTCGCCTTCCCGTGGAAAATCCCACCGAGGCCCAGACTCTGATCAACAAGATCATCCATTACGAGCGTTATCCGGACTTGGCCGGCAGCGACTGGCAGACCCGTTCGCTGATGGTCGCTGGTGTTTATGCTTCAGACACACCAGGCTACACCGTGGATTTCTGTGGTGAGATGCTCGAAGGAATAGGCTTCCCTGCCCCCACTTCCGTTTCATCTCCTCCTTTGCCTTCACTGCAAGGGGCTCAAATAGTCACCAACACCATCAATTCCGGTGTGGGCATGGTGGTGTA
>JAOZJV010000558.1:2551-2892 GCA_029935695.1 Candidatus Krumholzibacteriia bacterium
TGGTGTACCGGGGCTGGGCCTATGGCACCGCCGGCTGGGATCCTCCCCTGTTCACCGTGGATAATATTCCTGGCCTGGACACCAACGACATGACGCCCATTGTCATGAGTTTTGTGTGCCTCAATGGTGATTACACTGCAAGCAGTGCCTGTTTTGGCGAAGTTTTCGTGCGACAGGGTTCTCCGACGGAACCTGGCAAAGGGGCCGTGGCATTCATTGGCAACGGCGAGCACTGGTCTCATACCCGGTACAACGACGCCATGGCCATCAGCATCTTTGAAAACATCAACGACGTTAACGTGACCGATCTGGGAACGTTGCTCAATACGGGTAAAATCCGT
>JAOZJV010000064.1 GCA_029935695.1 Candidatus Krumholzibacteriia bacterium
ATCGAAAACACCGAGTACTTCTCCACCGCCAAAGAAGCCCTCCAATACGGTTACCTATCCCGCACGCAGTGGTTTCAACGAAGCCTTCAAAAAAGCCACCGGCTTTGTGCCCTCCCAATCAGGTCAGCGCAACATCGTCACCATCACCCGCATTCTCTCGCCCCTGGGCCCTTTGTTTGCCGGAGCCACCAGCGAAGGAATCTGCCTGCTTGAATTCACCGACCGGCGCATGCTTGAAACCCAAATCACCAATCTGCGCAAACGACTCAACGCGGAATTCATCCCCGGTCGCAACAAACATTTTGATGCTCTGGACCAACAACTGGCTGAATATTTCCAGGGACGGCGCAAACAGTTCAACCTGCCGCTGGTGGTGCCGGGAACCGAATTTCAGCAACAGGCCTGGCGCGCGCTGATGAAGATTCCTTATGGTGAAACGCGAAGCTACAGCCAACAGGCTCAGGCCATGGAAAACCCCAAAGCGGTCCGGGCTGTGGGAAAAGCCAATGGAGACAATCGCATCGGAATCATCATTCCCTGTCACCGGGTGGTGGCTGCAGATGGTTCACTGAGAGGCTATGGCGGAGGTTTGTTGCGGAAAAAATTCCTGCTGGAACTGGAAGGCGGTGGTTGATCAAAGCAAAAAAAAGAACCAACACAGTGTGGTTCTTTTTTTGATATCAAGCTTTCATAAAGAATTCATTACTCCATGTGGAATCGCAGGTCTCTGATGATGTCAACTGGGGATGGATCTATTTCTCCACCCTTGCCTCCGCCGTAATCACCAAAGACGCCAAGCTCAATTTTGTTGGTTTTGAGCACAGGTTTTTGATATGGTTTTTTCATGGTTCTCCCCTCCTTGGTAACCTTTATCGGTTACGCTCCTCGTTACTTAACTGTTCTTTCATCCCCCAACCAGAGTTAAATAATAGTATATTAATGATATTTTGTCAACATTAGAAGAGTTTATTTTTGACCTTTTCAACACTTTTGATGTCTAGCTTCTTCGGAAAAATGGTGTGCACTTTGGCAGCAAATACAGCATAAACATCAAAATATCACCTGTATCCGCCTTTTCGTAACCCTCACCGGAATCATGAATCGGCCCCCCAACAATGACCATTTCACCGCTGAAGTGTGCTACACTGCGTTGTCATCTATTTGATCTGCACCCAATCGGAGGTATGGACCGTGTTGCTTTCTTCTCGCCTGATCGCCGTTGCCATTTTACTCATAACCGCCGTAACCGGCCCGGCCCTGGCCCAATGGCCATCCGATCCCTCTGAAAATCTGGCCCTCGGTGATGGAGACGGCAGCCAGGTCGTGCCCCACATGGCCATCAACGCGGACAACTCCTGCTACACCGGCTGGTACAACACCCAAAGCGGCAACTACGATGTGAGCCTGCAACTGGTCAGCGCAGACGGCACCGAAATGTGGCCCCACGGCGGCATCATCGTCAGCGCCCATCCCCAGAACAGCTGGGTCATGGACTGGGCTCTCATAGCCGATTCAGCCGGCAACGCCATTGTGGCCTTTGCTGATATCCGCGGTGGCAACTCCAACATCCACGCCTACAAAATTGCTCCCGATGGCACCTTCCTCTGGGGAGCCGACGGCATCGACATCACCGACAACAACGACGGCAAAGGACCACCCAGCCTGGTGGAAACCAACGATGGAGATATCGTCGTGGCCTGGTACGCCGATCCCACCCTTGGCGATGCTGCCCTCAGAATTCAAAGGCTGGATGCTGACGGCACCCTGAATTTTGCGCCCAACGGAATTGCTGCCAGTGAAACAGCAGACACCATGCCTTCAGGTCAAACCATGGTGCCCTGTGGTGATGATGGTTTCATCATGGGCTACGTCCCCATCTACTCTTTCATGGGCAACCGCCAAATCAAAACCCAACGCTTCGATGCGGCCGGCCAACCGGTCTGGGACAACTACCTGATGGTCATGGACGACGCCACCGTGCCCATGGGCCATTATTTTGAGATGGAAAGTGACAGCGCAGATGGAGCCTTCTTCAGTTGGAGCGTCGCCCTCGGCATGGGCTTCACCGTACGCGCCCAGCACGTCGACAGCAATGGCACCGAAAGCTTTGTGCACAATGGCCAGCAGGTCTCCTATGAACCCTCATTTGCCCAAATTTCCCCCGACATGACCAACGACCCGGTCTCTGGCGAATTGACGGTGCTGTACATTCAAATGGATGGCAACCAGACCGAAAAAGGGGTCTTTGGTCAACGCCTTGCCCCCAACGGAGACTTCCTGTGGGGTGACAATGGCCAGGAAATTTTACCCGTCAATACTTCCAACGAAGGTTTCGTAAGGGCTCTGGACACCGGTGATGGTGTCTATGGCCTCTGTTTCCAGGCACCCCAAAACGCATACGGGCAAGATGAAGTTGTCGGATTCAAATTGGATATCTATGGCAATCTTGTTTGGGAGCCCACCACAACTGGCGTGAGCACCTTGCCCAGCTCGAAAGATGACCTTGTGGCCGTCATCGGCGCCGATGGAAGCGCCCGGGCCATCTGGGCCGACGAGCGCAATGGTGAATACGACATTTATGGTCAAAATCTCAACAGTGACGGATCTCTGGGTATGGCCGTGGTCCCGGTCCCGGACACCACCCCCGCGTTGATCCAGTTGGCCCAGAATCATCCCAATCCCTTCAATCCCAGCACTGAAATCAGCTTTAGCCTGCCTGAGCGGCAGCATGCTGTTCTGAGGGTGTTCGACACCAAAGGACGAATTGTGCGCACCCTCCTGGATGCCGAATCCGGGCCCGGATCCCAGACCGTGCATTGGGATGGCCGAGGCGCTGGTGGCAACACCGTTCCATCAGGTCTGTACTTTTATCGGCTTGAATCCGGTGAAGTCAGCCAGGTCCGAAAAATGGTTCTGATTAAATAATTTTCTCAACAGGGGGATGGAGCATTCCATCCCCCTGTGTTAGAATACTCATGACAGGGCAACATCCCACCCTCCTGACG
Organism: Candidatus Krumholzibacteriia bacterium; assembly: GCA_029935695.1. Lineage (GTDB taxonomy): Bacteria > Krumholzibacteriota > Krumholzibacteriia > LZORAL124-64-63 > LZORAL124-64-63 > LZORAL124-64-63. The sequence continues at coordinate 3,006 of JAOZJV010000064.1, forward strand.
CTCAAGGAGCGCCATGCTTACCCTCATCACCATCGCCAAAGACGAAGCCGTCGCCATGGCAAAATTCCTGCGTCATCACCAAAGTCTCTTCGATGAAATGATCGTCGTGGACACCGGCTCCACCGATGAAACTGTGGCCATCGCCCAAAAAAACGGCGCCCGGGTCTTCTCTTTCACCTGGTGTGATGATTTCGCCGCCGCCCGGAATTTCTCCCTGGAGCAGGCCACCGGCAAATGGGTCATGTATCTGGATTTTGATGAAGTTATTGCCCCTTCGGATTTCAAACGCATCAGGGAAGCCATCAAGGGCCCCCATGCCTGTTATCTTCTGCCCCAATGGAATTATTACAACCAGCCGCAACACCAGGAATGGCAGCCCGTCAGGGGCCGCTATCCCAAGCGTGAAAAAGGCCAGCTGGGATTCTTTGTGGCTGACCAATACCGACTCTTTCCCACGGGACTGGGCCTGAAGTGGCACGGCCGGGTGCACGAAGACCTGGCTCTTTCGGTGAAGGCCGCCGGGTTCAAGCCCCAGGGCCTTGACGTTCCCATTCATCATTACGGCTATGTGGGCACTGACGAGCGCAACGCCGGCCGCAACGAGATGTACGGCAAGCTGGTGCGAAAAAAAGTGGAAGATGATCCTGACGACTGGAAAGCCCTGCTGGAATTGGCCTACATCCTGGTTCAGGAAGGTCAGGGCAGAGAGGCCATTCCCCTGTTGGAGAAGCTGGTCACCAAGGGTCCCGAAGGCCCGGTGCTGAGCAGGGCCCAGGTCATGCTGGGCACTCTCTACAATGCCGACAACCGGCCCGAAGAGGCCATCGCCATTTTGCACACCACAGTGACCGACAATCCCACCTGGCTGTTTGGATGGACCGATCTGATCAAGCTGCTCATCGAAGGGGGACACTGGGAGCAAGCCACCATCGCCATGGAAGTGGCCAAACAAACCTTTGGTGAAGACCCGTTGCTTCTGAAACTGGAGTGCCAGCTGTTGATCAAAACCCGGCGCATTGTGGAAGCCATCCCCATTGCCCGACGGGTCACCGAGTTGATGCCCGGCATGCAGGAATTCGCCAAACTCGCCGACCAGTGCGAAGCCCTCGCCCGCAAGGAAGGGCTGATCTGAGCTACTCGGTATAACGCTCGGTCACTTCCCTGATTCCCGCACTGCAGGCAGCGCAGAATTTTTTCAGCCCTTTGGTGAACATGATGCAATCGAGCTGCGAGCGGTACATTCCCCGGGACACATAACCGGCTCCTTCAAATGCCCCCACCTGGCCAAAAAACTCACTGCCTTTAAACCACTCATCCACTTTGGCCTGATGAGATTTGGACCATGCTTCACCGGCGGCCTTGGCTGCTTCAATCTCTTCTTCGCTGCCACCGCCTTTCATCAGGTCGGCGATGCGTTTGTTCTGCTCGGCGCGTCCCTTGTTGTATTCGGCATCCATGGCATCATATTCGGCTTTTCTCCAGGGAGTGGGCAATTCGGCCCCTGGGGTGATCAGGTTTTTCCACTTGGGATTTTCGGGATCCAGCAACGCGGTAATATTACGCTCGTGGGGTTCCGTGCCCGCCGGATAGAAGTCGTTGTATGCCGTGCTGGATGAGTAATATTCATCGGCCAAACCGGCAAAACTGTGCCCGAACTCATGCAGGAAAACAAACGGACTCCACTGGTTGTTGCTGGTGAAAGTGCAGAACAGGTTGTAGATGCCACCGCCACCATAACGCTCGTGGTTGACCATGATGTACAGCACATCGTAAGGCGCGTTGGCTGCCACATCGCGGATGGCCCGGTTGTCTTCGGTCAAAAGATAACGCTCGGACCCCAACGAATCGAAAGTACTGCCCAGTGATGTATTGCGGTGCACACCACGACTGGGTTCGTCGCAACCACTCTCCTGGGACGGCTTCAACACGCCCCAGATGTTGAATTTGTCGGCCATGCTTTTGTAGGGTTCGTAACTGAGCATCAGGTCGGCAGCACGCTGCACATCGTCCCTGAATTTACCTTCTTCATCGGCGGTGTAACCATCCCCGAGAATGGCGATGTCCACGCAACCATGAGGATTGCCGTGGTAAGCGGCCTTCATCACGATCACATCTTCGTCCAGGGCATCTTCGCGAATCATGTGCCAGTCGGGGTCAATGCTGACGCGGTAGATTTCCTTCAGGGTCATATCTTTTTGGCGCACTTCCAAAGCAAATTCCACCGTTCGCCGCGGAAACGGAATGAGAGCGGATTCATGATAGGTGCGCCTGATTCCCTCGGCAGCCAGCCCCGTGGTTTTCCACTCGCCGTAATAGCTGTCGAAGCCTTTGGAGTAGAGCAACTCCCCACTGTCAGCGTCGTAAATTTTGGTGTAGTAGCGGCCCAGATCCAGGTTGTCGATGAGATGGGTGCGGCTACCGGCCCAGGTTCCCTGGCGCCACACCTGATCCAGGGAAATGATCTCTTCTTCGGAGTTTCCCGTGTGGAAGTAGTCGATGCGCATGGTTTCATCGTGAAAATGATGGCTGAAAACAGGGTCGGCCAAAGCTGCGGAGGCCGTCCCCATAATCAGAACCGTCATCAGCAGGTGCTTGAGGGCATTCATCGATTTCTCCTCGGGAAGAGTTGGGATTTTCCAACATCATACTGCATCCTGAGAAAAAATCTGCCTCAATGTCTATGTGCTGGTTCAGGAATATAGAAGACTATTTCTTCTTCACTCCCTCAATCTCCAGGTAGATCTTAACCTCATTACCAATCATCAGGCCGCCGCCTTCCATGACCTTGCCATAGCTGAGGCCCCAGTCTTTGCGGTTGATTTTTCCTTCAGCCGAAAATCCGGCCCGCTCAGCACCCCAGGGATCGGTGACGGCTCCGTTGAATTCCACTTCCAGGGTGACGGGCAGGGTGACGCCGTGCATGGTCAAATTGCCCATCAATTCGAATTCGTCGTCATCATCGTCCATTTTCACACCGGTGGATTTGAACACCATTTTTGGAAACTTCTTAACATCGAAAAAGTCCTCATCCTGCAGATGCTTGTCCCGGTCTTCGTCCCCGGTGTCCACGGATTTCATATCGATGGAAACTTCCGCGCTCCATTGATCGGGCTGGTCGGCAGTGAAGTCGAAAGTGCCGGTGAAAGATGAAAATGAGCCTTGGACATTGCTGATGGCCAGGTGTTTGATTTTGAAACCCACAGAGCTGTGGCTGGTGTCGATTGTGTAGGCGGTGGCCAAAACGGTCTGAGCTGAAAACAGGAAGACCGTGGTCATAAGAAGCAGGGCAGTATTTCTGATTGATTGCATAATTTCTCCCGGTTTGTTTGGTATGGTGCAAGGCACCCAACAATACCGGAACAATATAATCCTGTTTCAATAATCCGCCTGGCCCGTGCAAAAACCATCAAAACAACTTCAGTTACTTTTTCCCTTAAAAATCGCCGCTAAAAACCGTGACTTCATCTGCTCACTGGCCATCATCCGGTGCACAGGCCCCAACCCCATGATCGCCCCCAGCAAAGCAGCCAAAGCCCGATGACTCGCCATCACCTGATTATCGAAAATCAGGTTCTGCAACTTGCCCCGTTCAATGGCCATCAACACATAACGCTGGGCATTGTCCACGGGAGTAATGACCCGGGCCGCGCGAGTTTTCAAACTCATGCTGTCCTGATTGCAGGCCCGGACGCACACTCCGCACCCCAGGCAAACATCTGCATCAAGTCTGGCAACCTTCAGTTTGGGCTGAAGAGAATTATTGGCTGATACCAAAGCCAAGGCCTCCACCGGACAGGCAGTGACACATCGCCCGCAACCATTGCAGGTTTCATCCTTAATTTCGGGCAGAAAATTACTGGTGTGAACAGGCTGCAAATGCGCAAATTGCCGGGAGGCAATCATGGCCTCACAACAACAACCGCAGCAATTGCAAATGAAACTCACCTTTTCCTGGACGTTCTCACCAAACTGCACCAGGCCGTATTCGTAGGCTTTGGTGAGCAGATCCATGCCTTCGCTCTTGTCGATGGCCCGGGCATATTCATGCTTGGCCAGAGACTCGGCGCAGCCGTTGAAGGTCATGCAAACATCCATGGGCGCGTCGCAGGCTTTGCCCAGATGCTGCTTTTTGTGGCGGCAATAACACATGCCCACCCCGATATGACTGGCCGTGTTGATGACTTCACTGGCTCGTTCAAAATCCAGCACATGAGCGGCATTCTCGTTGGACAGAACCGGTTCCTGAACAAAGACGCGCCCCAGCTGGGTTTCACCTTCAGTGAACAGTGCTTTGACAAAATCTTCTTCCACATTCAAGTATTCGTAAAAAAGCTGACTGAGGGCCTTTTGATCAATATCTCCCCGGGTTCTCATGAGAGAGAATTCAAAAAAGCCGGCCATGGGAGGCGGCAGGGAATAAACAGACCGACCTCTCCTCTGCACATCCACCAGCAAAGCGCGGCTGGCCAGCTCGTCGAGAATATTTCTGGATTCGGTGAGAGGCAATTTCCAGGCGCGGGCAGCAACTTCAGCAGTGAAAGGCTTGATGGGTAGCTGCGCCAGCAGGCCAGCTTCTTTTTCATTCATGAGGATGGCCAGAATGCGGTTCAGCAGAGCGGAAGGCGGCGCACCCTGAGGTGCTTTGTTCAAGCGTGTGACCAGCTGGTCATAACCTTTTTTGACGGTGCGGTGAGCCATGACCTCCTCATTTCGTTTGAGGTGGTTATTGTATCACGTCGACGATGTAATCACCACCGGCACAATCACCGTCGTCAAAATGATAGCAGCCTGAATTGCCTCAACCGCCTCTTTGGTAGCCTGCCCCACAACTTCCCCATTGCCCAATTGCTTGATCCGCTCTTTGCGCCCTTTCATTTCCTTCTTGCCAAACAAGCCGGGCAACATCTGGGTCGCGTTGGTCAAAGCCACCACAATCACCGTGCGGCCCTCAATATCCTCTGAATCCGTAAAAATTGCCTGATGCAAACGCTGACGCAGTTCTGCTTCGGGGCCCGCAGTTGCTTCCGGAAAAATAGTCCGTTTGAACAACCCCAGGACCTTGTCCTGGCCTTCAGCCAAAACACCCTTGCCCACCAGACTGCGTGCCGTGCGGTTTTTCAAATCTTTGAGGCTGGCGAATTTCATCACCCAGTCGGCCGCTTTCTTCGGCTTCTTCTCATCCCTGATTTTGAGCAGACATTCGTCCAGGATGGCGTCACCGGTGAGGGCTGGTGCCAGGATTGTGACCTTCCGGTGCTTGTCCGCGCCGATGGCAATGGCCTTGCGCATCACCAATTCGGCCAAAATGGCTCCGCCCATGGCGTTGGCGAACATGCTGCCCATTGCCGTGGTTCCTTTGTCGTCGTCCAGGGCCAAGAGGAGAATTTCTTCGTGAATAGGAAGGTTGTTTTGGATGTTCATTGCCAGCTCCTTGTGGGTGCAGAGGTATTGATGGAAGTGTACCCTCAAAAGTTCTTCTGTATTCATTATTTTCACTGGAATAACCAAAATATGGTATACTTAAGAGTAAGAGGATCTCGCCTGGATCGCATGAAATCGGGGGAAAACCATGAAACGCCTGTTCTTTGTTGCCATGTGGTTGTGTCTGCTGACCAGCCCCAGCCTGGCCCAATTCGTCACCGACCCCATCACCTACGAAGAAACTGATTGCACCAACCCGGCCCTGGCTGCCTCCCCCGACGGCCTCACCATGCTGGGTTTTGTCATTTCCGGCGAACCTCTGCTTCAGGATTTTGTGGCCGTGCAGCCGATGATGACCATCAAATCAGATGTAATGTATGCCTACAATCCATTGATTCTGGGCACCGGCGGCGCGCCGGTTATCTGCTGGGCCTGGGATGGATTCCATCTGGCCTATGTCAGCGCCGATATGATTCTCATTTACCACTCAGACACCGAAGGCAACTGGGACACGGAAAACTTCACCATGCTGGCTCCCAACGGCCCCGTCCGCAGCATTGAAATTCTGGGCACCACCTGGGAAGACTCGGGAAATCCGGATGTTTTTCTGGCCGTGCACACCACCGATGGCGGCGGTGGACAGGTCAACAACGTGCAGTTCGCTTCCCGTGATCAAGGCGGCTGGTCGGCCCTGGAAACCCTGGACCTTGATCCCCAGATGGCCAACCCTCAGCTGGCTTTTTACGTTGGTTCCTACACCCAGGTGCCCCAGCTCTTTTATCACGGTGGTGACTCCCCCGATGAGAGAGTTTTGAAATCATCCATTCTGGTGCCCAGTTCAGGCTGGAGTGATCCTGCTGTCATTTTTACGGGCTATGGAATGCCTTCACCCATCCAGAACGAATTTGATGTGGCTGCCGGTTATGGAACCGGCGATATCAACATCCTCGGGTTGGGCGCCCAGCCCACCTGCCCCTGTGGCACAATCCACCTTCACTCCTATGTTTCAGTGATTGGCGCCTGGCAGGAAAGCAATGTGACGGCCCATTACGCCGACCTCGACTGGCCCATGTCGCCCAAAGTTGTTTCTGCTTACGAGAGCCTTTATAGCCACGCATTCTGGTACCAGGAATCGGTGGCCGATGACTTCACTCCCTACAACCGCACCCTGGAATACCGCACCATCGAAAATGGTGAAATGACCGATGAAGGGGACTTTCTGGACGAACCTGGTCATGGAGGAAATTTTGGCTCCCGGGTGGCCCTGTCCGTGGATCATTTTGACAATCCGGTCCTGGCCTGGACCCGAACCGACACTGTCGGCGGCGTGCCCCAACCCGAACAAATCTGGGTGGCCCGTCACTGGGAATCATCAGCAGTGCCTCCGTCGGATTTGAGCGCAGGTCAGATGAATTTGTCAGCCTGGCCCAATCCCTTTAACCCCCAGGTGAACATTGCTTTTGAGATGGACGAGACCCAGGCTGTTCGGCTTGATGTGTTTGATGCCCGTGGCCGGCGGTTGGTAAATCTTCTGGATTGTGTATTGGAGGCTGGACCTGCGGAAATCACCTGGAATGCCAAAGATGATTCCGGCCGAAAGCTTCCCAGTGGTGTTTATTTTGTACGTTTGACTTCCGACTATGAAAAAACTGTTCTGAAGCTGGTTCTTGCCGAATAAACCTGCATTCTCCCATTGCACCGAATGAGGCCTTTCCATTTGCAAATACATGGTTCTGCCCACCGTTTGATCGTCCTTGCCCAAAGATGGGCATTCTCTTGTAAAAACAGCAATTTTGTTGGATCTTCTCATGGAGATCAGCGTATACACGGGAACTTTATTTAAGACTCAACCTAAGGGGTAATTCTCATCATGTGGTGGCACCGAAACAGACGCCCTCTGCGCGTCCGGTCGTGGATCGTTCTTGTGGCAGCCCTGGGAGCTTTTTCCCTGGTTGGTTGCAGTGATAATTCTGGTGACGAGATGGCACAAAAAGCCCATCCCGAGAAGAAGAACAAACAATCACAACAGGCTATACCCATTGCAGTTACTACAGCCACCGAAGGGTCAATTGCCAGCTATTACAGCGCCACGGCAACTCTTGAGGCTGAAAAAGAAGCCCAGGTTCTGGCCCGCATCACCGGGGTCGTAAAAAGCCTTCTGGCGGAAGAAGGCGACCTCGTCAGCAAAGGCGACCCGTTGCTGCTCATTGAAAATGACGAATACCGCTTCCGGGTGGAGCAGGCCACCGCCAACACGGTGAATCTGCGCTCCCGCTACGAGCGTCTGGAACAAATGGTGGCCGAAGAGCTGGCCACCGAAGAAGAAATCCAGGCTTCACGCAGCGATCTGGCCAGCGCCGAAGCCGAAGAAGGGCTGGCCCGGTTGAGCCTTTCCTACACCACCGTGGTGGCGCCATTTTCCGGACGCATCACCCAGCGGTTGGTCAATGTGGGACACAACGTCACCAACAGCGAACCTCTGTTTGTCATGGCCGATTTCGATCCTCTGCTGGCCAAGGTCCACGTGCCCAGCCGTGAGTTCAAGCGTCTGCAGAAAGACT
>JAOZJV010000559.1:0-535 GCA_029935695.1 Candidatus Krumholzibacteriia bacterium
ACGGGTATGGTTGTGCCGTCGCAGCCAAGGGCCCGCTGGTGATGATGCCGCAATCTGGAGTCCCAATCTGGGTGGCCCTTCCAGGTGTTGTTCCACTCCATAACCAGAGCCTTAATTCCAGCCTCGGCATACAATCCAGGCAGTCCACCACTGTAAGCCATCTCGTTGATCAACCAAATGGGCGGCCTTACACCCAGCAAGTATTCATATGTGCTCATGCCCAGCCTGATGTTGGCGCGGTTCACTTTGGCCGGCACCAGAGGGGCAATTATTTGACTGTACCCGCTGCCCACAAATTCAACGGACCCATCCTGCATTTTTCCCACAAGTTTTTCAATCCAGGCGGGGTCCAGGTCGCGGATGATTTCCAGTGTCAAGCCGGTGGCTTCCAGGGAAAGCGGGTGCGTGGGTGTGGCCAAATCCAGCAAGGGGTGGTAACAGCGGTTGATCACCTGGAAACGCTGATCCTCTGCGATGGATGAGTACATCAGATTGAGATGAAAAAATCCGGCCAGGTTCAGCATGCGCCGTCCTC
>JAOZJV010000559.1:545-2884 GCA_029935695.1 Candidatus Krumholzibacteriia bacterium
GTGTGACGGGTCTTAGAAATTGGAGGATAAGTTGGGCAGCTCGACGAGCTCCCAGTCCATCGGTTTGAAGCAGGCCGCTCACGGCAAGTTTTTGCCGCTTTTCGGTGTCGGCCCACAGTTCAGACAGGGTCGAAGCAAGTGCCGCATCACTAAGATCTGCGTGGTAGCCCAGGTTCGCCGCAACATCAGCGGCAACCAGGCGCCCAACAGAGTCTTCGTCGGTTTGATAATTGGCCAGCACGGCCACCGGGACACCCAGCACGTGGGCTTCGGCGATGGTCACTCCCATGGCGGTGATCAACAAGCCGGCACCCGGAAGGATGGTTTCCAGTGGATCGTTGGTTTCAATGAGCTGAAAATTTTCCTGCTGGGCCCACACAGGTGGCCATGCTGGACGGTGTTTAAAAAAGTCAGGTCCGATGATGAACTGGACGGGGATTTCCGCAGGAAGATGGGCCAGGGCGGCGTCAGTTTTTTCAGTCAAAAAATGAGGGTCTTCCGCGCCAAAACTAACCACGATGCGCGAGCCGGGAACAGGGGCAGTGCGGGGCCGCAGATTCAAAATATCACTGCGCATAAGTTGGTATGAAGAACCACCGAAAAGGTTGCTCCGGGGTTCCTCCGCCGCCCAGCCAAAACTGGGGACGATGACCAGGTCGGCGTCCAGACAATCAGGCCTGTCAATGGCCACGGTGAAAATGCCGGCAGCTTTCAATCCCTGGACTAATTCAGTGCAGGGCTCCTTTAAGTCTAATACAACAGCATCAGGTTTAAGTTCCAGTATTTCAGCGGTTTCCGGATGTCCAGGGAATCCGTGACGGGCTAATAGTTTCTCCGAACCAGGAGATTGAGGGACCACAAAAACCGGCTGGATGCCATGATCAGAACGCATGATTTCCGCCACCGCGAGCAGCCTCGCCAAGTGGCCCAGTCCCGGGCCGCCCGCCAGAAAAACAACCTGAGGTTTTTCCATGCCGGAGGCCTGCTGCTGAGGCCAGCTCTGGCGTACAGGCAGAGTGGGGCGCAATCCATCGGAAGGGTCGGCTCGCCAGAGTCGCTCGTCCTGTTCGGACCTGGTGGGCACCAGTGCAGGATCGCCATCACACAGAGCATCTGTCTTGAACTTCTGCCCGGCAATCAGAGGCGAAATTTGTGAGGGCAGCCAGCAATGCCCGGCCGCAAATTCCTCACCCTGTCCTTCCAGATCAAAATGAAATTCCACCGCATCGCAATGCCAGAATTCCACTGCCCGGGAAACCACGCCCGCATCAACGGAATGATCCGACCAGCCAATTTTTCCTTCAGGAAGTTTTTCAGACAACAGGGACCGGAGAGTTCCGATGGCAGCCAGATTGCAGTCTGCCGGTGCCACCGGATAATTGCTGACGCAATGGAAAACAGTGAGATCATCAACACCGGCGGCATCAAGGGCCTTAATCACTTCGGTTTCATCGGCCATGCCGCAGGACATCATCAAAGGCTTGCCGGTTTTCCCGCATTTCTTAATCAAATCAAGCCAGGGAAGTTCATAGGATGCCACCTTCAGGAAATCCACATGAGGCTGAAGGATGTCCACAGCTTCCAGATCAAAAGGAGTGCACCCGAAAGCCAACCCTTCATCCTGGGCGCAGGCTTTCAGGTCGGGCAAAAAATGCAGAGGCAATTCCCAGCGCCTGCGCAAACGGTGTGTCTCACTGATTTGAAGGATCTCCGGCGCAAATAAATGTTCAATACGGAACAGCTGAAACTTCACGCCCCAGCAGCCACATGAAGCTGCGCTGCGGATGAGATCCAGGCAGCGCTTCTTGTCTCCGTTGTGATTGCTGGAAATTTCGGCGATGAAGCGGGGCATCTTTAACCACCCTGCTTGTGGAATTCCTGCACCGCTTTGACAGTTCGTGCCTGATCCTCGTCACCCATGGCCGGAAACAGTGGCAGGGAGAGGGCTTCGGAGTAAAATTTTTCCGCCTCGGGACACAGGCCGGGCGCCGTGCCAAAAGTTTTGCGGTAATAAGGCTGCAGGTGCAGAGGAATGTAATGAACCTGCACCAGAATGCCCTGCTTGTGCAGGAAATCGTAGAGCTCGCGCCGGCGGGTGGTGCGCATGATCATCAGGTGGTAACAATGACGGTCCTGACCGGCAGGCCGGGCCTGGGTGCTGACCTGCTCAATGCCAGCCAGATCCGCATCGTATTGATTGACCAGGGCCAGCCGGCGCTGCTGCCAATCCTGCAGGTGTTTGATCTGCGCCAGACCGATGGCGGCCTGCAGATCCGTCAGACGGGCGTTGATGCCCAGGTCGTGCATTTCGTAATACCAACCGCCGTCATTCTTTTCCT
>JAOZJV010000560.1 GCA_029935695.1 Candidatus Krumholzibacteriia bacterium
CTTGAAGAAGGTTGGCTATTGCTTGAGTTGATGGAAGTTCATGGCCACCGTCAGCGGAATCTTGGTTCCGTCATGGGCCGTAGCAGCAGCTGGATCAGTCGTCGGCTGTCGCTGGTGAAAGTTCTTCCTGGGCCAGTTCAGCAAGCTGTTCGGGACGGGAAAATCTCCGCCTACGGCGCCATGAAAACCCTTGTTCCGTTGGCGCGCGCCAACAAAAACCAGTGTGTAGAACTGGTCAAAAATCTTAAAAATGAGCGTCCTTCAGTGCGTCAACTGGACCATTTATACAAATCCTGGAAAGACAGCGACCCAATCCAGCAGAAAAATCTGATTAAAAATCCCGCCTTGTTTTTGAAGGCGATGGCCGAGAGCAAGACAAGCAAATCATCCCCCTCAAAAACTGTTGGTGAAGCAGCTCTGACCAAAGACCTGGAAATCCTTGTTTCCATTACTCGCCGTTGCCGCAGGCATGTTCGCGATGGCGTGTTGCAGCGTGCTCTGAATATGAAAGATATCCAGAGTACCTGGCAGGAGTTGACCATGGTTTTTGGCACCTTGTCCCGACAAATCGAAAAGGAGATAGCTGATGCTGAACCGCGACATGCGAATAGCCATCCTCACACTTGCCAAAAACAAGGTCAAAATCCGCCAGATAGCCCGGGAGTTGGGCATCGGCCGCAAGACAGTCAAGAGAGTTCTTTTAAGTGGGGAGCAGGACGTTCCCCGGCAAGTTCGTCTCGAACAACTGACGCCGCATCTTCAAATGGTGCGCGACCTGTTTGAAAGTTGTGAGGGCAATCGGGTCAGGGTCCACGAAGAGCTGCATGCTAGAAAAATCAATATTGCCTACACGACCCTCACTGATTTTTGCCGGCGTAATGACATTGGTGTCAAACCCAAGGTCCGCACCGGTCATTATCATTTTGATCCGGGCCAGGAAATGCAGCACGACACCTCGCCGCACAAAATAGTGATCGGCGATCAGAGCCAACGAACCCTACAATGCGCGAGTCTGGTTCTGTGTTACAGCCGGATGATTTACACCCAGGTTTTTGAGCGCTGGACCCGTCTGGAGTGCCGCCATTTTTTGAGTGAGGCGTTGCAGTTTTTTGGAGGCTCTTGCCAGCAGTGCATGATCGACAACAGCTCGGTGGTTATCGCCCACGGAAGTGGTGCCTCAGCCCAGCCGGCAACAGAAATGGAAGCTCTTGGTGATCGTTTTGGGTTCAAGTTTATTGCCCATGCTGTGGGGGATGCAAACCGCAGTGCTCGTGTGGAGCGACCTTTTCATTACATTGAGAATAATTTTTATGTGGGCCGTCAGTTTACTGATCTACCGGACCTGAATACACAACTGTTGCAGTGGTGCCACAAGGCCAATGGCCGAATCAAAAGGCATTTGCATGCCTCACCGATCCAGCTGTTTGCAGCTGAGAAAACGGCCTTGCGGCCATTGCCGCTTTACATCCCACCCATCTATGCCCTGCACAACCGGCGGGTAACTTCTGACGGCTATATCAGCCTGCACAATAATCGGTACTCGGTATCTGAAAAACTGATTGGCCGCATGGTCGAAGTCCGTGAGAAGCGTGATGAGATTGAAATTTACGACGGGCCCCATCTGTCGAGCGTTCATGAACGCCGCAGTCCTGGCACCGGCAAACGTTTTACCTTACCTGAGCACCGGCGTCAGGGTCAGTTCTCTGAAAACACCCACAACCGGCCCGAAAGAAAGCTTCTTGCAGGTGCCTCGAATGAGTTGGCAGAGCTGATCAAGAGGCTTGATAAACACCATGGTCGGCGTCTGGTTCGTCCTCTTCGCCACCTTTACCGCATTTATCTGGACTATCCTCTTCCAGCCATCAACGCAGCCGTGGAAGCGGCTCTTCGGTACGGTTTACTTGATCTTTTCAGAATCGAGAAAATGATCCTTCGCGAGCTGTCAGGTCAATATTTTCTGTTGCCCGAAAGTGAAGATCACCCTGACGAAAGTGAGACAGAGAATGAATGAAGATCTTGATCAGCTGATGGCCAATCTGAAGCTGAAAAGAATGCGCCGAATCATTGATGAAGAGTTGGCAAAGGCTGAAAAGAACGGCCCCAGTTATGCTGATTTTTTGAGTGGCCTTCTCAGGCGTGAATACTACAGCCAGCAGGAACGGTTCCTGGAAAACAGAATCAAGAGAGCTAAGTTGCCAGAGCGTTGGTCACTGGAAAGCTTTCCTTATGATCGACAGCCGGGCGTGCAGAAGGCTGTGATCAACCAGTTGGCTGAGCTTGATTTTGTACCTCGTGCTTCGAACATCGTTTTTATTGGCGATCCTGGTGTGGGCAAAACTGGCCTGGCTGTGGGGATTTTGCTTAAGGCTTTGCAGGCTGGCTACAAGGGTTTGTTTATCACAGCCCAACAGCTCTTCGATGAGATGTACCAGAGTTTGGCGGACAAATCTTCTCGCAGGCTTTTGAATCGGCTTGTGAAGATTGATCTAATCGTCATCGACGAAATGGGATATTTGAACCTAAAACCGGAGCAGAGCAACATCTTCTTCAAACTAATGGAAGAACGGTACCGGAAGAAATCAACGATCATCACCACGAATCTGAAATACGATGACTGGTATGAGTTCCTTGGCCGGAAGGAAATGGTTGGGGCATTGTTGGACCGTCTGCGGCATCACTGCAGTACGGTGGAAATAGATGGTCCTTCGTTGAGGTCACCAGCAGAATAGAGCAGGGAGAAAAAGAGGAAGGCCTTGGTCTGATGGGAGTCAGGCAGGGGCCTTCTTTTGGGCTTTACAGGATGAGGACTTTTAAGAATTTGGATTACAGAGGTGGGGTCATTTTATCCGGTGAGGGTGGGGTTATTTTGGTTGG
>JAOZJV010000561.1 GCA_029935695.1 Candidatus Krumholzibacteriia bacterium
GCAAACCAGGGTGCATTGCCCGCAGCTGACGCAATCGCTGTCGCCCATGGCGATGCTGTCGCGCACGCCCACTTCGGCGCGCAGGCCGGTGCCGCTGAAAACCAGAACATCGGTGCCCTGGATGTCGCGGCAAATGGCCACGCAGCGCTGGCAGCGCACGCACTTGGTCATATCCCTTTCAATGGATGTGCTGGTGCGGTCAATGCAGCGTCCGGCGAAATATTCCGGGTTGCTGAAACGGGTTCCCTGCAGGCCAACGAACTGGGCCGTATCCTGCAGTTCGCAATCGCCATGGCGCACGCAGGAAGCGCAATCCTGGTTGTGGTCTGCCAGCAAAAGTTCCATTTGCAGACGCTGGGTTTGACGCACTTCCGTGGTGCGGGTGCGGATCGTCATGCCGTCTTCCATGGGCGTATCGCAGGCTGTTAACAGTTGCGGTTTGTCCTGGCCTGGGCGGGTGACTTCCACAATGCACATGCGGCATGTGCCGGGAGTGTGCCCGATATCCGCCAGTTCGCACAGGGTGGGGATGAATTGCCCGGCTGCCCGGGCCGTTTCCAATATTGTTTGTTCGGGGGCGAACTCGACGCTTCGCCCGTTGATGGTTGCGTTCATGATCGCCTCCTATTTTTCTGTGACTACCGAGTAGACCCGGTAGCAGCGCATGCATCTGGCAGCTTCGCGGTAGGCCGCTTCCACGGAAATGGGTTTTTCCACTTCTTCGAATTTTCTTTTGCGGGTTGCTGGATCCAACTCGTCGACCTTCACCCGGTACAGGTGCCGGATGGGCTGCTCCACATCTTCGGTGTGCAGTTTTCGCATGCCTTTGAGCAGTTTCTGGAATCGTCGTTCGGGTCGGAAAATCAGACGGCCGTGGGTGAGGTAATCATCGATGCTGTCGGCGGCCTGGTGGCCCTGGGCCATGGCTTCGATGAGGGTTGCGGGTCCGGTCACCGCGTCGCCGCCGGCAAAAACGCCCCGGCAGGTGGTGCGCAGTGTCTGGTCATTGGCTTCGATCAAGCCCCAGCGATTGAACTCGACGCCTTCGGTGGGATTGATGAAGCTGTGGTCCACTTTCTGGCCAATGGCCGGCACCACAAAATCAGTTTCCAGCGTGAACTCACTGCCATCGACGGGAACCACTTTGGCGCGGCCGCTTTGATCAGGCGCCCCAAGCTCCATTTTGATCAGTTCAATACCGGTGACTTTGTTATCATCACTGATGATGCGGGTGGGGTGGGTCAGGAAGTGGAAAATGACGCCTTCGTGCTCGGCGGCTTCGATTTCTTCCACATCGGCAGGCATTTCCGTGCGGCTGCGGCGGTACACCAGGTGCACTTCTTCCACGCCCATGCGAAGAGCCGAACGGGCGCAATCCATGGCCACATTGCCGCCACCGACGACTACCATTTTTTCTCCCAGATCCATGGTGACGCCCATGTTGATGTGGTAGTGGTTAATGAAAAGCAGGAACTTCACACCGGAAATGTAACCGGGGATGGAAGTGTCTTCACCGGGCACACCCATTTCCTTGCCCTTGTGGGCGCCAACACCGAGGAAGACCGATTTGAAACCGTCTTCAATGAGGGTGTCGAGGGTGAAATCCTGGCCCATGCGTTTGTTGTAGTGAATGGTGCCGCCAAGGTCTTCGATGATGGAGACTTCCTTGCGCAGGATTTCTTCTTTGGGCAGACGGTACTCAGGGATTCCCACCGCTGCCATGCCGCCGGGTTCGGTGAGCGCTTCGAACACTTCCACCGGGTAACCTTTGAGCAGCAAATGGTAGGCAGCCGATACGCCAGCTGGTCCGGCGCCAATGACGGCCACTTTCAAATCATCGGATTTGGGGTTGGGAATCAGGTCGCGACTGAACCAGTGATCGCTGGCGTATTTTTCCTGATCGGCCACGAAGCGTTTGAGCACCTTGATGCCCACGGGCTCGTCCACCTGGGTGCGGCGGCAGGCCATTTCGCAAAATCGTACACACACACGGCCGCAGGTGGCGGCCATGGGATATTTCTGCAAGACAACGCCCACTGAGTGGGTGAATTTTCCGTCCTTCAGATAGTCGATGTATTTGGGTACGTCGACCTTGCTGGGGCATTCTTCGATGCAGGGAGCAGTGACGTAGCTTTGGCCTGGTTGGGCCACGGTGGCGGCGCCGCTTTTCAGCTCTTTTTCCGCCACTTCGGGAAATTCATCCAGCAGTTTCAGCAAAGGGACCGTAGCGGACTGGCCCAACCCGCAAAGGCTGGAGGTGTGGATGTGCTCGGCCAGCTCGCGGATTTCACTGAGCTTGCGATCGCAACAGCCGTTTTCGCAGAGGTCCTGCAGTTTCTCCACCAGGATGCGGGTGCCGGCCCGGCAGGGAGTGCACTTGCCACAGCTCTCATTGGCAGAGCGTTCCAGGTAATCCCGAATGGCTCCCATGATGGAAACTTCGGGATCAAAAACAAAAAATCCTTTACCGCCGAGGAAGGCCTTGATGCGGTTTCCGGAATCAAATTCCCGGAAGTCGCCCAACTCGTCGAACTCTTCAATTTCAAAAAAGCGTTTGCCCCGGTTATCGACCACAAGCTGGTCCCAGGCGCCAATGACGACTTTTGCCATGATCAGGCCTCCGACATGGGGGTTAAGGTGGGCCGGATGTGACGGTCGAAACTCAGGTCGGCCTGCCGGGGGTTGACCTGAAACCGGTCTTCACCAAAACGCACACTGACTTCGTCCCGATCGCAGCATCCACCAATGGCGAAACTGCATTTCAGGCAGATAATATTTTCCAGATTTTCGCGGGCAATGATATCCAGGTAGCTTTTGAGCACCAGCTCTGCTCCGCTTTGGTGGCATTTTTCGCCTACACAAACGACC
>JAOZJV010000562.1 GCA_029935695.1 Candidatus Krumholzibacteriia bacterium
ACACCCGGTGTTGGACATCACCTGGTACGGGGCCGCGGCCTATTGTGACTGGTTGAGCTTAATGAGTGATCTTCCCCGTGCCTATGACCACAGCACCTGGCAGTGCAACAACGGCAATCCATACACCTCTTCCAGCTACCGTCTGCCCACAGAAGCTGAATGGGAGCTTGCCTGCCGAGGGGGAACCACTGGGCCCTTCAACACCGGGGATTGTATCCATTCATACTATGAAGCCAACTTTATAGGATCAATACCCTATCTTGATTGCCCTACAACGCCCGTCCATGGACATCTGACCGATGTGGGCAGCCTCAGTGCCAGTGACTGGGGACTCTATGATATGCATGGCAATGTTTGGGAGTGGTGCAATGACTGGTATGGCAGTTATAGCGGAGACGAGACTAATCCTGTGGGTGATAACCTAAGCGAAGAACGTGTACTGCGTGGCGGTGGCAGAGATGATGTTCCCACTGATTGTCGCAGTGCTCGTCGGGAAAATGATAACCCGAGATATACGGGTTTTTACCGTGGATTCCGGCCAGTGAAGTCGGTGGATTGATTCTCGTGTGAGCAGGTAGGGGCATGGCTTGGTATTACAACCAGGCCATGCTTTTGATTTGGGCAAATACCTTGGCTCCCGGCGCAAGGTCCAAGGCTGTAGCCGACCGTTTGGTGATGGCTGCCAGCAGGGTTCCTTTTTCCAGTTTGAGACGGACCATCATTCGGGCTGGTCCGTCTTGCCAAAGTTCATCCACCACCACGGGCACAACATTGAGGATGGATGACACCGACGCGGGCTGCAAAACCAGGCTCACATCCCGGGCTTTCACCAGAACTCTGACTTTCTCACCCACGGCGCAATGGGCAGCCGGCAGCCAAAGGCTGCTTTCGCTCAAAACAAGCCGAGACAGCCCATCTTCATCGGGCAAATCAGCCACAGTCGCATCCAGAAAAGAACAGGCTTCACTGCCAGTGGCCAAACCGGTGGCAGGATCCGTCAGCATTTCAACCAGCGGACCGTTGGCGCAAACCTTACCGGCATTCAACAAAACGAGGTGATCGCCCAGCCGCGCGGCTTCATCAATGCTGTGGGTGACGTAGAGGCTTGGACGATTGTAAACTCGTTGCAACCGCTCTAAATATGGGTAAATGGCGTGGCGGGATGCTCGGTCCAGAGAGGCCAGGGGTTCATCAAGGAGCAAAGCGTCAGGGTCCGTGAGAATAGCACGGGCAAGGGCCACTCTTTGGCGTTCACCACCAGAGAGATCGAAAGGGCGGCGCTTCAGCAAGCTGGACAAATCCAGCAACTCAACCAGCTCATCATAGGAAACCTGCGATCCTTTTTGGCGCGAACGGGCGTAATTCAGGTTTCTTTCCACATCCAAATGAGGGAAAAGCCCGCCGGTTTGGAACACCATCCCCAAGTGTCTTTGGTGGGCCGGCAAACGCACGCCGCTAATGTCATCCTGTAATACTCTTTCACCCAGAGTCACCTGTCCGGAAACTTTGGGTTCCAGACCGGCGACGCAGCGCAGAAGCGTTGTTTTCCCACATCCGGAAGGACCAAAAATCACTGTGCAACCGGCAGCTGGCAGGGTCAGGTCCACATCCAGATTGAAGGTGTTTGAGCGGGATATTTTCTGGTTGATGGTCCATTTCATCGCACCGCCTCCCTGGACTTGCGATTCAAAATTTGAACCGTCAAAAGCAGCAGGAATGAGATGATCAGCAATGTGGCTGCCAGGGCGTGGGCACGGCTGTAATCCAGGGCTTCCACGTGATCAAAAATGGCGATGGACACCACTCGGGTTTGCCCGGGAATGTTCCCGCCCAGCATCAACACCACGCCAAATTCACCCAGGGTGTGGGCAAAGCCGAGCGATGCTGCGGTCAGAAATCCCCTTCGGGCCAGGGGCACAGCCACAGTCCAGAAACGATCCCACGGACTGGCTCCCAGAGTGGCGGCCGCTTCCATGGGTTCTGGCCCGACGCTGATGAAGGCATCGCGAATGGGTTGCACCACAAAGGGCATGGAATAGATGACGCTGCCGATGACCAGGCCGGTGAAGGTGAAAACAAGGGGTGATGAGCCCAGGGAGGCCAGCGTTTTGCCAACGATTCCCGTGGGACCCAAAAGCAGTAGCAAATAGAAACCCAGCACTGTGGGCGGCAACACCAGGGGCAGGGCCACAACTGTATCGACAACAGGTCGCAACCGGCGGCGGGTTGTGGCCAGCCACCAGGCCAGAGGCGTGCCCACCACAAGCAGGACCAAAGTGCTGACGGCCGCCAGGCGCAGGGTCAGCGCCAGGGCTTGCCAGTCGCCGGGGTGAAGCATCAGTCCTCCTGTTTCATGGTCAGATAGCCGTGGGAGCGAATCACCTTGGCGGCAGATTCGCCGGCAAGAAATTCAAGAAAAACCAGGGCTGCCGTTTTGTTTTGGGCATGGCTCAAAAGCACTGCCTGTTGCAGCACTGGTTCATACAGATCAGTTGGAACAGTCAGCACCTGGCCCTTTGGCACCTGGATCACTTGGGAGAGGGCCACAAAAGCCGCGTCCGTGTTGCCAGTGGCGGCAAATTGCCAGGTTTGTCCCACACTGGTTCCGAGGATGATACGACCATTCAGGTCAGCCGGTAAGCCCAAATTTTCCAGGGTTTGGCGGGCGGCTTCGCCATAAGGGGCGAGTCGGGGATTGGCCATGGCAATTCTGGACAGCTTTTGATCGGCAAGGAGGGAACTCAAATCGTGAGCATCGGCTGGTGTGGTTTCGGCCAGCCAGAGAACCAACTGCCCTTGCCCGTAGGTGAAAACAGATGATGCCACGGCCAGGCCATTGCCAACCAGGAGTTGAGGGTGGTGTTGAT
>JAOZJV010000065.1 GCA_029935695.1 Candidatus Krumholzibacteriia bacterium
AGGTGGCAGCAACGAATTATCCAACCTTCGGGTGTGCTGTTCAGCTTGCCACGCCAGAATCCATGCACATGGCTCGAACTCAATGGTGAAATCTCCACCGGCTTTTTACAATTGGAATCAGGCAGTAAATCCGCTCACTGGCTCATTTGTGAGCAGTTCTCCCCATCACTCCATTTTGTGAACCCGAACCACCAAAGATCCTGAACGCCCCGCATCATCCACCACTTTGAATTGATGCCGTCCCGGAGTCGGCACATAAAATACCTTTTCGCCGGGTCTCACCTCCTGAAGCAAAACCCCATCCACAAACCACCACACCTGCCGGATGCTGGTGCCGAATGAAGCATCCAAAGCAATGGCCTGATCTTCCAAAGGAACACCCCGGCGCAGAAAATATTCACTGCCGCTCTGGGGACTGGTGATGACAGGAGCTTCGCTGGGGCCAAAAGCCGGGCAATCAGGATTGTGGGCCGGAATATTGGGCAGGGCCAGTCCGCCTGATACCAGATAGGAGGCCACCTGAGGAGGCCACCATTCCACCGGTAGCTGCTTCGTCAGACGATCAGCGCGGCAACGGCTGCAAACAGTCTGCAGACTCAGGGCATCAACTTCCACCGTCCGGTGGATGGTGCACACGGAGGACGGGGAAATACCTGGCAGGTAAAACCCAGTGACGGCGGGGCCGCAATGATCGCCGACAGGACAGCCACTGAGCGCGCAAATCTGGCGTTCAGCCACCGAAGGAGGTCGTTGATGCCAGGTGCCGGAACTTTCCAGCGACAAACCTTCAATCAATGAGAAAAGCAATGGTGCGGCCACCTCGCCCCCGGTCAGATGAGGTGAACCTTCACCTGAAAAATTCCCCAGCCACACGGCCACCACCCAAGGGCCGGCAATACCCACGCTCCAGGCGTCGCGATAGCCATAAGAAGTTCCAGTTTTCCAGGGAATTTCAAAGCGCCGGGAGGTTCCCTGCCACAGAATTTCAGGATCCGGGCGCTGCACACCTTTCAATTCCTGCATGGTCAGCCAGGCGGCGCCTTCACCCAGCAACCGGCGCCCCAAGTCAGCGGTTTCAGCCTTCGGCAAAACATCCCGGGTGGGCAACCACACACCCTGCCTGGCCAGCAATCCATAAAGAGATGCCAGTTCCAGCAAAGTGACCTCACCGCCACCGAGAACCAGGGTCAGACCGTAGTGTCCGGAAGGTTTGTCCAGCGATGCCACCCCTGCATCCTTCAAAAAACCATGCAACCCTCCCCCTTGCGATTGTTCCAGCTCTGCGGCCAAAGCCACCGCCGGCACGTTCAGAGAGCTTTGCAAAGCTTTGCCGGTTTTCACGACACCCTGGAAGAGACCATCGAAATTTTTGGGGCTATAGTCGGCGAACCAACGGGGGACATCTTCGATGAGGGCATCCGGAGTTGTCAGGCCACGGTCAAAAGCCATGGCGTAGACAAGGGGTTTGAGGGTGGACCCGGGGGAACGCGGAGCCACGGCGCCGTTGACCTGACCCTGGTGTTTCTCATCGTGAAAATCAGCAGACCCCACCATGGCGATGATCTGTCCGCTTCGTGAATCCAGGATTACCGCGGCGCCCTGGGTGATGCCCAAAGGTCGCAACCTTCGCACCCGGCCAGCCACAATTTCCTCAGTCCTGGTTTGCACGGCGGCATCCAGAGTTGTGCGCAACGTGGCGTGTCCAGGATGACGTTGCCGGGTCCAACGGCTGAAATGCGGCGCATTAAAAGGTGAAGGCCAGCGGTGGGTGGGCAAAGGACTGGAGAGAATTTCCTCATGAATCTGTTGGTCGATGATTCCCGCATCCCACAGGCCTTGGGCCAGATCATTGCGGGCCGAACGCGCGGAATCTGGTTGCCGCACAGGGTCGTGTCCATTGGGCGACTGGGGTAGAATGGCCAGCTGACAAGCTTCCGCCCAACTCAACTCGGCGGCAGGTTTGTTGAAAAAAATATGGGCCGCCGCACCCACTCCCTCGACGTTGCCGCCATAAGGCGCGAGGTTCAAATACATGGTCAGAATCTGGTCTTTGGAATACAGCGATTCGTATTGGCAGGCTCGCCAGACCTGGTGAAGTTTTGCTCGAAGATTACGGGGTCGGGGCTCTGTCAAACGGGCCAACTGCATGGTGATGGTTGAGGCGCCGCTGGTGATTTTGCCGGCGCGCAGGTTTCCCCAGGCCGCCCGCACCACTGCCGCGGGATTCACTCCGCCATGCTGATAAAACCAACGATCTTCGTGCCGCAAAACCGCATTGATCAGCTCAGGGCTGATCTCATTCAGCTCCAGACGCCAGCGTCGTTTCTGGTCCTTGCTGAGAAACCCACGCAAGAGTTTGCCCTGGCGATCAAGGACTCGAACTCCGGCCGGGCGCACAGTGTAGGGATCCGGTGGCGGGGCTATTTTCAGACCCAGCCACCAACCACCCCAAAGCAGAAATACCAGCAGCAGCATCCGCAACAGACGGCGGCGTTTAAGGGAACTAAGGCGAAACAATCCGGATCTCCCCGCCCCCGCGCACGCTCATCTCTTCCGGGTCGTACATGGCCTCGGCCCGAACCTGGGGCAGCACAAAACTGCCGGCGGTCACCGCGCGAAGCGTGTAGTAGAAAGCAGAGACTTTGGTGCTGGCCGTGGTGAACAACAGAAGCCGGTCGTCGCGCACCTCAAGATGGTCCTGCTTCAAAATGCCGTACTGGTTGTTTTGTTCTCTGCTGACCCAATCATAGCTGCCATCGCGGCTCAGCCTGGGGTTTTCAATTTCCAGACCCGCCGGCACCAGGTCCGTCAACACCACATCCTGGATGCGGCCTTTTTCACTCTTCAGAAGCAGGCGGCAAACAATGGTTTGGCCCTGCTGCAAAGCCAGAAGATCCACCGGGTCGCCCCCAGTGTCGAAGTATTCCCGGCGCACCACCATGGACGAATCGTACTCGTCAAATTCGGGAAATTGGGGAATGCCTTCATCCAGAACCGTGAACCAGGCCGAGCCTGGGGAAGTGGTCCGGATTTCCAGGTTCTTGCCGGCCCAATCTGTGCCTTGGACGGACACCCCATCAGCATCAAAAGAAGCCACCACATTTCCATCGACCAAAACTTCTCCTGAGGCGGGATCCAGTTTGCCGCTCCCGGACAACTTGCCCATGGCCAGCAATGCGAAAGCGTTTTCCTGGGTGTTGTACCATCGGCCATTTTCAGCCCTGGCGGCCAGGCGTTGCAGCAGACGGGGCACCTGGGCATGATCCGGCGCCACAGTGGCCAGCACATCCAGCCGCATGGCGTCACCCTGGGCCAGGCTGAACCAGGTGAACCCTGTGGAGCGTTCTTCATCCACAGGGGCATCAGTGGCCGGCAGCAACTGTTCGAAACGATCGTGATTGCCTGTCAGAGCGTAGGCCCCGGCCAGATGGGTGCGCGATGATGGTGAAAGTTTGTCCCATTCAGTGTGGGTCAGCTGGTCCATGGCGCCACGGTCCGGCTGATCGGCCAAAGCCAGCACATAACAGGCATAAGCCCGGGTGCGCAGACGGTGCCTGCGGGTCCAGTTGTTGGCCCAGCCACCATCGGTGCTGCGGGCATAACCCTGCACAACATTCAGGGCGCCATCCAGCAGGTCTTCAGGAAGCACATATCCCTGGCGGCCTGCTTCCACCAGAAAATGCGTCACATAGGTGGTGGCCCAGGCGTTGACCACACCGTAGTTCCGTCCCGGCCACATGGAAAAACCAATGCCTGGCCGGAACAGGGAAGAGACATAATCGAGACCGCTGTTGATGAAATAATCAGCATCACCATCGGCAAATTCACCCGGGGCCAGGCGAGCGGCCAGGTCTCCGAAATAGATCAGGGGGAAACTGCGGCTGGTGATTTGTTCCACACAGCCGTAAGGGTAGCGCAACAGATACGGCAGGGCCGCGCCGAATTGGGCCACCGGGTTGGCCGCCACCGTGACACTGGTGATGGCTGTTCCCTGGTACCATTGATCGGAAAGGATCTGACTGAACGGTTGGCTTTCCTCGACGGACCCTGTGTGAATGTTGCCCGCCAATGCTTGGGGAGGGCGCACGGAAAGTTCCGTCTTCCGGATCACTTTTTCGCCACCGGCAGAGGCTGTGAATTCTACATGGGCCACACCGACGGCTTCACTGGCCTTCAACTCAAACCAGGCCACTTCTTCCCGGCCGATGCCCACAGGCAAGGTGGTGGAAATATCGGTTCCGGGTGCGGCAGCAAGGGGACCATCCAGCGCCAAAGCCAATTGCACATCGCGGAGCTGATCCTGCTCACCGTTTAAACCGTTGTAAACAGGAACCGGAACCCTGAACTGGTCTCCCGGTGCCAGGAAGCGGGGCAGACTGGGGCTCAGAACCAGGGGATCAGCCACTTTCACCATGGTTTCGGCTGATCCAAAACGATCGCCGGCCACAGCCAGAACCATCACCCGCAATGTGCCGTTGAAATCAGGCACGTCAAAACTGATATCCTGCCAGCCGGATTTTCCTTTGAGCAAACCCGACCAGAGCGCCACGGGATTGACTCGATCGGCAGCCAAAGGGTTGAGGCGTTTGGCCATTTCCGGGGCGGCCATCATGGCCAGATTTCCATCGCCACCAGTGGCTGACTTGCGCAGCACGCGCTCAAATTCCGGCAGCAGCAACGACCAGATGTCGAAACTGCCCACTGACAAACGCTGGCGCTGCAGGAAGAAATCCAGGGCCGATGGGGTTTTGAAATTGGTCAGCTGAAGGATGCCTTCATCCACGGCCGCCACTGTGACCCGCAGAGGATCGTCATCTTCGGGCAAACGCACCCTGATGTTCAAACGGTTATGAGGTCGCATTTTTTCAGGGGCGGAAACCTCCACCGGCAGAGTCACCGGCGTGCGGTCCATGAACACAGGCACCGCTCCAAAAGCCCGGGCCGGGGCGCGGGGATCCAGCTCATCCAAAGGACGCAGCAAAGTGGCGGTGAGATAAACATTGGGAGCTGCGCCATGGGGCAAACTCACCTGCACGGTGCCGGTGTTGCTTTCGAGGCGAACCCAGCGGCGGCTGTAAACTTTTTCGCGCTCGACGGTGAGCAGAAGCAGACCTGAGAATGGCGCCTCCACCGATGCGGTGACCACATCACCATCGCTGTAAGTTTCGCGGTCCAGTTTCAGGTTTACCTTTTCGGGATTGCTCTGGGCCCAGGGGGAATATCCGTAGCCATAGACATAAAAATCGATGGCTCCTCGCACGGAACCGTCAGCATTCTCAAGCACCAGGCGGTAGCTGCCATGACTGCTGGGCGTCACTTGAAATTCAGTGGGCTTATCCAGCAGGGAAACAGTGCGCTGCTCCACCAGCTTCTCGTCATATTCTGAAATGTAATGGAAATTGCCGGCGCCGTCTTTCTTGAGAACGGTGCGCCACTGCCGGCGCATGACTTTCAGGCTGGCGCCTTCGGTGGCCATGGGTTGGCCGCCCAAGTCAACCATAACGCCTTCAAAGCTAATAGGTTGTCCAGGCTCAACGTAGTCACTTGAATCACGACTGAGATTGCGCAGCCCCATCAAATGGTCGGTGGGTGAAAAAATGGTTTCGGCGGTGCTGGAAACGGCGCGGCCGCCACCGAGTTCCGTGACTTTCACCAGGCTGGTCATTTTCAGCCAGCCGTGGTAATGGGCCACCCTGGGCAAAGGCACTTCCCAGCTGGCAGACCCTTCCTCATCAGTTTTTTGACTGCCCAGCTCACGGCGCGGAGGTAATTCATCACCCGTGTTTTCGCCAAAAGTGAACTCTTCGTAGCCGGGAATTTCCACTCTGGTTTTGCGGAACCAAAGGCTGGCCTTGGCCTGGCGACCACTGGCCGGAGGGCCGAAGAGGGTCATGGCTTCGGCTTTAAGAGTGACCTTGTCATCGGGGCCCACCACGGTCGCGGGTGCACCACCAGCCAACATTTTCGCCCCCACTTTCATGCGGTCGGGAATGAAATCTTCCACAGAAAGACTGGTTTCGCCTAAAAGATCATCTTCGCCCAGAAAGAGCAGTGCCGAGTATTTTCCGGTCATGGCCCAGCGTGGTAAATCAACACTGAACTCACCGGTGCCGGTCTCATCGCAAGAGACCTTGGCGTTGACAAATTCCTGCCCGCCAGGGGCCATGATTTTCAGGTTGAGAGGAAAGCCACTGGGAGGCTGCAGACGCCCGTCGCGCACCACCCACACCAGCTGCACGGTTTCGCCAGGCCGGTAAATATCACGATCGCCGTACAGGAAAGCGCGGTATCCTTTTTCGCTGATATCCACGCCGCCCACATCCATATCAGCAGTGCGGATGCGGGTTTCATCGAAGGCCAGAAAACTCAGATCCATTCCTTTGGTGGCCACCACCACAAAAGGCCGTCCACCGGCATCGCTCCAACTCAGGCCACTGAAAGAGACCATGCCTTCACTGTTGGTGCGGGCCGACGCCAGCACCTGGTTGTTGTGGCTCATCACCTGGATTTTCACGCCAGCCACGGGCTCCAGCCGGCTGATGGAGGCCACGGCCACATCCACCCGGTCTTCGGTTTGCTTGGCCACCAGACCCAGATCTGTGGCCACGATCCAGCGGCTGTCTGCCTCGTAGGAATCAGGTTTTTTCACGGTGAGGCGGAAGATACCGCGCGAGTCGTCACTGATAGCGTCATTGAGATCCACCGCGGTGACCTGAAGTTTGTTTCGGGCTGCCGACTGGATGTTTTGGGTGTGGGAATACAGCGCAGTGCCATGGTCTTCAAGATCCCACCCATAGTAATAGCCCCGGGTGCTCTTCAAGTTCACCTTTTGCAGAAACGGCACCAGATTGTTGGGATGGATGCGGTCCACACTCAGTTCAAATTGCTCCAGATTGATGGACTCGACGGCGATTTTGCCATCGCCCTTGAGGCTGAGATAGTTTCCCGGTCCTGTGATGCGCACAAAGGGATCAAGATCGGTGATCTTCAGGTTGCGGGTGAATTCCCGTTCCAAAGTCACGCCATTGCTGGCTTTCAGGTCACTGGAAATCTGCAAACTGTAGGTGGTGCCAAACTTCCACTGACCAATCAATTCGACCCGTTGCCAGTCTCCCACCATGCGCAGGTTCTCAACGGGAGGATCGATGACCAAAGCGCCCTTTAAATCTTCGGGTAAGACCCTGGTGGAAAACCGGAAGACAACCGCCGGCAACTCCTGGCGGCTGACAACATCAACATCATTGATCATCAACCGTTCGATGGCCGGAATGAGCAGAGTTTCGGTGGTGGAGTCCTCAAGAGTTCCCGCACTGGCCACAGGCACCAGCTCGCCACTGAGTGTCACGGAAAAATTCCGATCCTGTTTGCCGCTCTCAATTTCAACCGAGCGAAAAACCATGCGTTGAGAGGCGGATGTGCTTTCGACCACAAAATCCACCGGGTCATCTTCTTCGATGCTGCAATGCAGAGCCGCCGCGAATTTCTCCGGATCAACAGGATAGTTGAAAAGAGCTGTGCCTCTGACCACATGAGTGCCGGGAAATCCGCCTGTTCGCTGCCGGTCCAGATTCAGTGATTTCACAACAAAAGGCTGGGCGCTGAATTTGAAGGTTTTCGGGCCCCTGAGTTTCAGACCCAGGCTGGCGAAATAGGATGGCTCCAGCGTGACATCATAAGGCGTATTGGGTTCGTACAATTCATCGGGAATGAAAGAAAGGTGATGGGCGCCCACCCAGGACCAATGTCCATCAAGGGCCGGCTTGATACTCGCTGGCGCTGGATTCAGGTCCTTGCTCTGGGCAGTATCGGGAATATCCGCACCTGCAAAACGAAGACCAATGGTCTGAGCCAGAGCAAGCCGCCCGGATAAAGGCATCTGATCGGTGGCCATCAGCTCCAGGGCAATCAAATCAGCTGGGTTGATATTTTCATCGCCCTGATCACAACCCGTCAGAAAAACAGGCACCAAAATCAGAAGCCAGACAAAGACCAAACCGACAGAAGAAAAACGGACAGGGGCGGCGCTGGACATGAAAAGCTCCCTCTTTTGTGCAAGCGGCTACAGGGCATGACGAAACACCCAAGCCTGCACGAACCAGGCGGCCTTGGGCATGACGGTCGAAATAAATTTCAAGAAATCGGAACCAGCTGAGTCTTCAGTTTACCCCGAAACCGTAGCATAAGTTCCCGGCAGCTGGTAGAGGAATGATTACAGGAGGTCTGCAGCCCGCTGCCAGTCTCCGTCAGTGGTCACTTTCCAGTTCTTCTGCTCACCAGGAACGACAACCGGGGCTGTGCCACGTTGGGCCACCAACCCACCATCGTCAGTGAAACTCCTGCCGTTTTCAGCAGCCCAGCGATGGGCCTCATAGAGCAGTTCCCAACGGAAAACCTGAGGCGTTTGAACCGCCACCAAGGTCTCACGCTTCAGATAATCGGCGGCAGAACTGCCGGATGTAATTTGAAGGATGGTATCGGCCACGGGAACACCCGGCACAGCAGCGCCCGCCTCCGCCGCGGCTTTCACCAATTGAGCCAGCAGGCCAGCGGTGGCAAAAGGACGGGCCGCGTCATGCACGGCCACCAGATCGTCTGGCTTGGGGGAAAACTTCTCGCTGAGAAGCTGAAGAGCATTCCATGTGCTTTCGGTCCTTGTTGAACCGGGTTCGGCCCGCTGCCCCCTGGGGGGTAACTGGTCCAAAGCCTCATCCACCACCGAAGCCCATGTTGCCGGAGCCGTCACGGTGATCGAAACCACCTGCCCCACATCCGCCGGCAAAAGCAGAAATTCAGCCAGACTGACCGCAAACAGAGGCCCACGACCGGTGATCCTGAACTGCTTGGGCGTTTCGCCACCCACCCGCAATCCCTTGCCGCCGGCCAATTGCACCAAATGCACACGCTGGTTCACATCAACCCTCCTGATGGGCCTGATCAAAAGCGCCAGGGTGCACAGCAAGAGCCACCGCTTCCTGAACACTGGTGACCTTGATTAGCTGCAGATTTGAACCCTTGGGCACCGGTCCGCCGCGGCCTGGGTCGGGATCAGCCATGATCACCCGGCGGAAACCGTGCCTGCCTGCTTCCCGCAACCGGGATTCCATGTCTGCCACCCGCCTTACTTCGCCGGTCAGGCCCACTTCACCGAGCACAAGAGTGTCCAGGGGGATGGGCTTTTCTCTCAAAGAGGATGCCAGCGCCGCCATAATAGCCAGGTCAGCCCCCGGATCTTCCATGCGTCCACCACCGGCCACTTTCACGAAAACATCGCAGCCACCGAGATCCAGTCCTGCCCGTTTTTCAAGGATGGCCGCCAGCAACGCCACCCGCTTGTTGTCAACGCCCTGCACCACTCTTTGGGGTGTGCCGTAACGCGAAGGAGACACCAAGGCCTGCACTTCCACCAGGAATGTGCGCGAACCATTCTTCACCGCGCACACGGCAGATCCCGGTTCTTTGCCCCCGCGCCCGCTGAGAAAAAGCACGCCAGCCTGATCCACCGGAAAAAGACCGTCGGCACGCATTTCCATCACCGCCAGTTCGCCGGTGGTTCCAAAACGATTCTTCACAGCGCGCACCATGCGGATGGGACCGCCGCCGCTGCCTTCAAAATAGAGCACCGTATCGACCATGTGCTCCAGCAGTTTGGGGCCCGCAAGATCGCCGCTTTTTGTCACATGCCCCACCAGAAAAATGGGGCAGGCAGTGCGTCTGGCTAAATCGGCCAGCACACCACCGCAGTATTTGATCTGGGTGGGGCTGCCGGGATAAGTGTCGATATTTTCACTGTGCAGGGTTTGAATACTGTCGGCGATGATGATGGTTTTGCAGTCGGGATGGGCTGCCAGATCATCATGCAAAATGTCCAGGAGGGTTTCCAGATGCACTTCCGGGAGGATGTGAAAACCGTCTTCTTTTTCCGGATTAAACCCCAAACGCTCGGCCCGCATGCGGATTTGGGCCGGTGATTCTTCCCCCGCAACATAGAGCACCCGGATGCCCTTGCGCACCCACCACAGGCCCAGGCCCGTCAGCAGGGTTGACTTGCCAACTCCCGGTTCGCCGCCCAGCAAAACCACCGAGCCTTCCACCAGGCCGCCTCCCAGCACCCGGGCCACTTCGGTGGGTTCCACTTGCAGGCGGTTGGTTTCGGCGGATGAAATTTTTGACAAGGCCACGGGGCGCAATTTGCCGTCGGGCCCCACCGCTTCAGGCCAGGCAGCGGCCGTTTTGCCTGCAAAACCCACCGGGCCGCTCTGGCGGGTTTCAGATTTGAAACCGCGGGAGCCTTTCTTGCCCGTGTCGGCGGTGAGATTTTTTTCGACGAAGGAATTCCACTCACCGCAGCCCGGGCACTGGCCCAGCCAGCGCAGTTCTTCGTGACCGCAGCCTTTGCAGTAGAATCTGGTTTTATTCTTGGCCATGGGGACCTTTCAAAATGAAATTAATCTACACTGGGCTCGGCTTAGCAATCATCGATCCAGAAAATTACCGATCACTCCGCTGCGGCTTACTCAACTGCAAATCCGCCGCCTCAACAGCCAGCTCCACAGCCTTGTCCAACTGCGGGTCCCGGCCATGCAACTGATCAGCCGGGGTCAGGTCCACAATGTAATCGGGAATACACCCTGTCAGCTCGTGCACACCTTCCTGATTCTTATGGTTGCGCTCGGGATTCTGCTCATCGCCCCATACATACCAGCCGCGAAATGGCAGCCGAATGTAACCATGGTACCGGTTTCCAAAACCATCGGTGCTGATGACGTTGCCGCCTGTTTCCATCCCCACCAC
>JAOZJV010000563.1 GCA_029935695.1 Candidatus Krumholzibacteriia bacterium
GCATAAGTCCGTAAATCATAAGCATCATCAAAATGCTCTTCACCTCTGGGCCTGGTCACCGTCAAATGGCTGATGGCTGTTTCAATACGAGCTCGCGGTGTTCCCGGTTCAGGTGGCAGAAAGTTGATAAGCTGGCTGACTCTGCACCGGCCCCGGGCTCCCTCCCAAAGATCCTCTTCCGGCAGCAACCAGTCATAATCTGTCAGGCTGATGCCCACCACATACAAAGCCCCTGGCTTGAGGATTGTCGCCATTTGATCCAGGTGCGCGAGCATGTGCTTGTTGCTCTCCAAATGCCGGATGCTGTTGACGGGATTGAAGGCAAAATCAACCGAGCCATCGGGGAGGCCAGCCAGGGCTGCTGACTCCCGAAAATTTTGCATATCTGCCAGGAAATACCGTTGAGATGAAATTCCCGCCGGCGGGAATTCAGACCTCTTTTGCGCATATTCAATTTGCCCGCCATCGAGATCAAATCCCACGGCCCGGCGACCTCGACCGGCGGCCACCCGCAGGTATCGTCCCGTGCCGCAGGCCG
This sequence comes from Candidatus Krumholzibacteriia bacterium, assembly GCA_029935695.1. Taxonomy (GTDB): domain Bacteria; phylum Krumholzibacteriota; class Krumholzibacteriia; order LZORAL124-64-63; family LZORAL124-64-63; genus LZORAL124-64-63. The sequence goes on from JAOZJV010000563.1 coordinate 539, forward strand.
GTTCAAACCAAATCCGATTATCCTGCAAAGGTGCCGGGGCAAACAAGGCTTCCACGCGCTCAAAAGCAGTCACTTCAGCTGCCGTACCCGGGCTGTACAAAATGTCGTAAATCATAGGGTCGGCATACAAGCCCTGGCGATCATCCATATCAGCTGTACCCCACGAACACGGCAAATACCAGGAACAGGGCGGACAATCCCATCAGCATACCAAACAGGGGCAGCATGAATTTCAGCCATTTCCCGTAGGGGATTTTGGCCAGGGAGAGCATGGCCATGAGGATGCCGCTGGTGGGGATCACCGAATTGCTGAATCCATCGCCGCAGGTGAAAGCAAAGACGGCTGTTTGCCGACTGATGCCGAGGATATCAGACAAGGGCGCCATCAAAGGCACTGTCACGGCCGCCTGACCCGACCCCGAAGGTATCAGCAGGTTCAAGGTTGATTCGAAAATCAGCATGCCAATGGCAGCCACATAACGTGGCACCAGGCTCAACACGCCGGCCGCACCGTGCACGATGGTATCCATGACCTGGGCTTCAGACAAGACCACGCTGATGCCCTTGGCAAATCCCACCACCAAGGCGGCGACCACCATTTCCTCCATGCCTTTGACAAAGGCTTTGGTGGCATCTTCCAGAGGCAGGCGGGCAAACACCGCAGCCAGAATTCCAATGAGCAAAAAGCCGCCGGCCATGTTGTCCATCCACCAGCCATATTCCTGCACGGCGTAAACGATGAAGAAAAAGATTGCTCCGGAGACCAGCAGGATGGTGGTGTGGAACCTCTGGTAGGGTACTGCGCCTTCACCGGCATCATCAATATCGAAAGGGTCGCCGGCCATGACTGATTTGGAAGGATCGGCCTTGATGCGTTTGCCGTAGGCGATGAGATAGGTCACAGCTACGGCCATGGCAACGAAGAAGAAAACAATGCGCAGGCCCATGCCGCTGGCCAGAGGCAATCCGGCAATACCCTGGGCCACATACACGGTGAAGGGATTGGTGGTGGAAGCAGCAAAACCCACTTCGGTGGCAACAATGACCAGGGCCATGCCGTAAATGCGGTCATAACCCAGGCGTTTGGCCACAATGAGAAAGACGGGAATCAGCGGGATGAATTCTTCACCCATGCCCAGGGTGGAGCCGCCGATGCCCAGAACCACCATCAAAACGATGGTCAGCACCGAGCTGCGTTCTCCCAGTTTGCGCAAAAGGCGGTCGATGGCTGCGGTGATCACTCCGGTGCGCTGCAAAATCCCGAATGTGCCGCCGATGATGAAGATGAAAAAGATGATGTCGGCAGCACCTTCAAGTCCCCGGGGAACGGCCGCCAGGAAAGTGACCAGACCGATGGGAGAGGCTTTGCCTTCGACCTCGTCGCCGAGGATGGCTCCATCCAGGGAGTAGTGCTTTTCCACTGGCTGGTAGGTGCCGGGAACCAGGAGGGTGCGCTCATGGCCTTCAATAACCCTGGTTTCGCGATCGTAGGTTCCCGATGGGATCACCCAGGTCAGCAGTGAACACACGGCGATGACGCCGAGCAGCAGAACGAAAACATGGGGGACTTGGAAGCGAGGTCGGGAAATGGACAAGGCGGCGCTCCTGGCTGGTTTGGATCAGGTCGTTCTGCTCGAGTTGTTGATCAGCCGGTAGTATACTCCAGGAAAAGAAAAAAATCGGTGAAGAAAATTCCATCTCAGGTGTTTCCTGTTATGAAGCCAGCGATTGAACAGGTGATGAGTCCAGATAAGTGAGTGAAAATGTTCCACAGAGCCAAATCTCCAGATCAGATATTTGTCCACCTGGTGGATACATACCTTGACCGGGTTTACCGCTACCTGTGCAACCTGACCCGCGACGACGATGCGGCCCGGGATCTCAGCCACGAAACCTTTCTGCGTTTGCGCAAGCAGGTGGACAAGGGTACGGAGATCAGCGAAGCCTATGTTTTCACCACGGCCCGGAACACCGCCCTTTCAACCTGGCGCAACGACAAACGTGAAGCAACCAAGCGCGATGCCTTCCAGTTGGAACATGTTTCGCAATCCTCCATCGCATCATCCGCAGTAGAAAACAGTGAATTGAGACAGGCCCTCGAAGAAGCTCTGGGCCTGCTCTCCGAAGAAAATCGCTCAGTGTTTCTGCTCTCGGAAGTTGAAGGATTGAAGTACGAACAAATTGCCAAAGTTCTGGGCATCAGCATGGGAACTGTCGCTTCACGAAAATTCAACGCCAGCCGGGCCTTGCGCGGCGAGATGGAGAGGATGGGCTATGAACTGCCATGAACTGCAAGAGGTGATGAAG
>JAOZJV010000564.1 GCA_029935695.1 Candidatus Krumholzibacteriia bacterium
GGCCCACATTCAAGGGGCTTATTGATCTCTTTGCGGCCCATGACCGCCTCCTTCTTGGCGAAAAATCGCGTTCCCAAGTGGCGTGGGGTTGACGGTACACCCGGGAATTCCGTTTAATGATCAGTTGTCTTTCGGGAGCCACAACCACTGCCGAAACAATGGCTGTGGCGTCCCACGAGAGACAGGAGTCATATATCCCCCGACATTGACTTGATCACCTGTCTGCCAATGGATTACGACCGCTGGCAGGGTATGTTTCAAAAAATCTCCATCTTTTTTCAATAAAAAGCAGAGCTTCAGATTTCGTAGGATCGAGCCTTCAACATTTGCTGAACCATGTTGCGCGCCCGGTGAATACGCGCTTTCACCGTACCCAGGGGCAATTGCAGAATTTCCGCAATTTCCTCGTAGGAAAGTTGCTGATCATGCCTCAAAAGTGTAATTGCCTTGTAATGGGGCGGCAGATCAGCAATGACTTCTTCCAGCTTTTGCAGTGCTTCTTTCCGCTGCAGCACCACGTCCGGCGTGGGCCCGCTGTCGGGCAATTGCAGCTCGTATTCCTCGCCATCGGCGCCAGTTGAGCCCTCAATGGACTGAAACTGCATCCTTTTGCGTCTGAGAAAATCAATGCAATGGTTGGTGGCAATGCGGAAAAGCCAACTGCTGAAGGCGTAATCTTCGTCAAAACGATCCAGCAGGTTGAAAACCTTGATAAAGACTTCCTGGGCCAGATCGGCGGCATCTTCGCTGTTGCGAGTCATTCGATAGCAGAGATTATGGATGGCACCACGATAACGAGTGAGAATCTCGGCAAAGGCCGCTTCCTCACCCCGCTTGCAGCGGCGGATGGTTTTTAAATCCTGATGCCGATCGAACATGATGCCTCACTTTGGTTATCAGCCGCCGAAGATAGCCTCTCCGGTTACCAATGGTCAACCGGGTTCCTGATCAATTTGTCTGATCAACTCATTTGTTCAGCTGTGATTGACAGCAGCCACTGACGGAATTAAACTGCCGGCTGAGATGGAGCATTAGAAAATATTTGTCTGCCCTCAAGGCAGCATTCCCTGGAGGATTCCATGAGCAACATCGAAATTATTAAAGCCAGAGAAATTCTGGACTCTCGAGGCAACCCCACCATCGAAGTTGATGTTTTCCTGGAAGACGGCAGTGTCGGCCGCGCCGGTGTGCCCAGTGGAGCATCCACCGGCGAGCACGAAGCCGTGGAATTGCGTGACAACAATAAGGACCGCTACATGGGCAAAGGTGTGCTCGACGCCGTGGGCAACGTGCGCAGCCTGGAAGAAGAACTCGTGGGCATCGACGCCACCGATCAAATCCTCATTGACCGCATCATGCTGGAAATGGATGGCACGGCCAACAAAGGCAAACTGGGCGCCAACGCTATTCTGGGTGTTTCCATCGCCGTGGCCAAGGCCGCAGCCGAATCTGTGGGACTGCCCCTGTACCAGTACATCGGCGGCGTGGCTGCGCGCACCATTCCCGTGCCCATGATGAATGTTCTGAACGGCGGCAGCCATGCGGACAACAACGTGGACATCCAGGAATTCATGATCATGCCCGTGGGCGCCCCCACCTTTGCCGAAGGCCTGCGCTACGGTGCTGAAATCTTCCACAACCTGAAATCCATCCTCAAAGAAAAAGGCCTGGCCACTTCCGTAGGTGATGAAGGTGGCTTCGCACCCAACCTGGGCAGCAACCGCGAAGCACTGGATTACTTGATGATGGCCATCGAAAAATCCGGTTACAAACCTGGCGAAGATATTGTTTTGGCCATGGATGTGGCCTCCAGCGAAATGTTCAAAGATGGCAAATACTTCATGGAAGCTGAAGGTGGCGAACAGTGGGATGCTGACCGCATGGTGGAATTCTATAAGGATCTTGTAGAAAACTATCCCATCATGTCCATCGAAGACGGCCTCGATGAGAACGACTGGGAAGGCTGGGGCAAGATGTTCGAAGCCATCGGCGGCCGGGTCCAAATCGTCGGCGACGATCTCTTTGTGACCAATCCCGAGCGGCTTCGCCGGGGCATCCAGGAAGGTTGCGCCAACAGCATCCTGATTAAACTGAACCAGATCGGCACCGTGAGCGAGACCCTCGAAGCCATTGAGATGGCCAAGAAAGCCCGTTTCACCAATGTGATCAGCCACCGCAGTGGCGAGACTGCCGATTACACCATTGCCGATCTGGCTGTGGCCACCAACGCCGGTCAAATCAAGACCGGCTCGCTGTGCCGCAGTGATCGGGTTGCGAAGTACAACCAGCTGCTGCGCATTGAAGAAGAACTGGATGATTTGGCTGTGTATCCCGGACTGGATTGTTTCTACAATCTGCGGTAGGATGCCTCTGAATAATTGAAAGTTTGGCGCGGGCCGTTTAAAGCCGGCCCGCGCCGGCGGAAACCACAAGGAGGTGGATACCGTGCTCCCCTGGTTCCAGCGCTCACGGCGCAACACCAACCACACCTATACTCCCGCCAGGCAGCGAGCCATGACTCGGCGCTCCTATATTTTTGCGTCCTTTGGTGCCCTGGCTGTCATCCTGGCCCTTTCCCAATTTGGTGAAGCAGGTTTGGCCACTTATTGGAAATTGCACTCCCATGAAAAAGAATTGGTGGCCGATGTCCAGCAATTGCAGGAGCAGAATGCTGTTTTGCAGGAAAAATTGGTGGGTTTGGCCAGTGATCCCAGCTCCCTGGAAAAATTAGCGCGGCAAGAGCATAACATGCAACTGCCTCAGGAAGAGGTTTTGACCGTTTTCCCCCAGAATCAGGCCGAGGGGAATTTAGATTGATGTTTCCCGCAGGCTTTCTTGACAGTC
>JAOZJV010000565.1 GCA_029935695.1 Candidatus Krumholzibacteriia bacterium
AAGGGCTTGATCCTCTCAATGAAGATTTGCTTATTAAGTCCGCTATTAAACGTCTGAAATCCATTCTGCGGATTGAACAAGACGGTTCCCATTTGTTCCTCATAGGGATTCGGGACCCGGACCCGGACAAGGCTTACCGGATGATATCTCATATTCTAGAGGCTTTTCTGGTAGATTATCGAGCCAACCAACTGGCTTTCCGTACCACTACCCGTGATTTTCTTGAAAAACAACTGGAAGGTTATCGGCAAACATTGGCCAATGCCGAAACTGAATTGACAAAATTCCAATCTGGTATGGCCACTTACACTTTGCTGGATAACCCCATTAATGCACGTAATCTGGGTAATGCAGAAATCAATCTGGGGCAAATGCGTGATCGGCAGCGGGGGAGCGACCGCACTGAAATGGCTAGGTTAAAGGAAGAAGTCCAGGTTGTAGTGGATCATCTTCCACGACTGAGCCGTTTCCAGAATGATCCGGCCATTTCGGCTGTGATCAGTGAAATGGTGACCTTGGCGGTTGGTCAAAGCCTACTTGCCAAGACCGATCGCACCATTAATGATTTTGACGAAAATCTGGCCCGTTTGCGTGTACGCCTTAACAACCGTGTAGAAAATAAAGTGACGGCAGATTATCCTAATTTGGGATTTATGGATCGCAACCGGATCAGTCAGTACGTCTATTTCGGCCTTTTTCAATCTGCGTTGAAACAGGTGACGGATTCGCTGACTCGCTGGACTGAAGAATTCCGCGTTTTTACTTCCAAGCAGCCTGAACAATCGGCTCGTTTGGGTGAATTACAGGATGCAGTAACCCAATCTACAGACTTGGTGCGCACCCTGGAGCAGGAAATTATTCAACAGAACCTGAATCTAGAAGCCAGTCAGTCAGAAATTGGATTCCAGATCAAAGTTCGTCAAAAACCCACAATACCAATTTTTCCCATTGAACCCAACAAGCTGAAGCTGATGTTGATGGGCTTTATTCTCTCCATGGGCATTGGCATTGGCCTTGTTGTACTGGCCATTTTCCTGGACCGCTCCTTCACTGCCGTAGACGACATAGAACGTACTTTAGGCCTGACCGTAATCGGCACCCTGCCAGTCATCCAGGACGACATCTTTGAACGCAAACGAAAACTCAGAGTCCTGCGCTGGGTTACCATTATTTTAGGAATCCTTGCCGTCGCAACAGTAGGCTTTCTGGTGGTTTATCCACGCCTGAGCTAACAATGGACCGGCCTTTTCAGAGGTCGTCTCAAGGGAATAAAGAAAATGATCAAAGATCGCAAAAAACTTCTGACCGGCGGAATATTCGATATCGAATCCCCGCTGGCTATCGAACTGCGGCGCATCATGATCCGCATCGGCCGGCATCTGGATCTGGACCGCAAACGGGCGCTCATGGTGACCAGTGCCGAACGGGGTGAAGGCAAGAGCTTGTTCTCATTGCACTTTGCTTTGGTTTTGGCATATCACCTGCCCAGTAAGATTCTTTTAATTGATGCTGATATCCGAAGACCGGTCCAGCACACCGTTTTCCAGGAGAAAATTGAGCCTGGTTTTTCTGAAATACTGGGTGGCAAAACTACAGTCAAAAACGCCATCCGTGAAACCCAGGTCAAAAATCTGGATTTCATGCCCGCGGGTAAACCAGGACGACATCCCAGCCGCTTGTTCGGTGGTGATAATGTTCGCAACCTGGTGGAAGAGGCCCATAAAACCTACGATTTGGTGTTGATGGATTCGCCTCCAGTTGTACCTGTGAGTGACCCTTTGCACTACCTGGACGCAGTGGATGGAGTCCTTTATATGGTGATGGCCGGGAGCACCCACAAGGAAATAGCCAAACGAGGAGTCGAGATCCTCAACAGTGCAGGTGCCAATATTCTCGGAGCTGTCGCCAACAATCTGGGTGAAGTTCTGCCCTATTATTATGACCAAAAATATTATGGTTATGAAAAGGACAAAAAGAAGTAACAACATTTGGTTGTTGGTTACAAAAAAGGGCGCGGTGTTGACCGCGCCCTTTTTTTATCCTTAGAATCAACTAAGCTTTAGTCTTAAGATCTCCAACCCATTTCTTACCCAAAATCAGCATGATCGAAGACGTAATGGCAATCACACCAAAGATAAACCACATGGTTTCAGGATCTTTGGGTCCTTCGGCAGGGACATATTTGTCAATCATAACACCAGAGTACATGGGCACCAGCATCTTGGTCAGGAACCAGGGAAGCTGGGCGACACCCATGTATTCACCAGTGCGTCCTTCGGGTGCAATTTCTGCAGCATATTGCAGGAACCGGGGCTGCCACAGGGCTTCACCCACAGTCATGATCACAAGATAGGAACCGAGAGTCCAGATGTTGGTTCCCATGGCCAGGAAAAACGCAGGAGCGGCCATGATGAACGTACCGAAGATCATCATGGTGTAAATTTTCTTCCGCATGGTCAGGGCCGTGATGATGGGCACAAACAGGAAGATCAGGATGGGATTAAAGTTGGATGCCATTTCAAATTTTTCACCGATGAAACCATCATACGCACGATTGATGTACTGAGGTAAAATCAACCAGTTGTAAGTGAAAAGGGTTTGCACAGGAATCAGCGCAAAAATGAAAAACGCGAATTTGGCATCACGAAGAGGGTGATTTGTAAAATAATGTCCGGTTTTTTCCAGGAAATTCCCCTCGAATTTTTCCGGTTTTACAACATCTTCTTTTTTCTTTTCTTCGTCCTTTGCTTCAGCCTTGGCAATGGCCTGGCGTTCTGCTTCGGCCGAGACCTCGGCATCCTTCTCAACCTTGGGAGTCAGAATAATAAATGTCAGCACGATG
>JAOZJV010000566.1 GCA_029935695.1 Candidatus Krumholzibacteriia bacterium
GACGCGACCCTCCTCAGCATAAATTGTTCCCAGATTGTGGTGAGCCACGGGACTCATTCCACCCTGGTGAATGGCCCGTCGGTAGGCCCGCACAGCATCATCCCGCCGCCCCTGTCGGTCCAGGCTCACACCCAGATTCGTCAGATAAGCTTCGGTGCCCGGGGCCAGATCAAGGGCTTTGAGAAAACACACTTCGGCCTCGGCATTGCGATCCATTTTCATCAACACACACCCCAGGCGGTAACGCCAGGGATGCTGCCCGGGCGATGTGCGCAAACCCACTTCATAAGCCTTGCGCGCCTCGTCAAAACGACCAGACAGCTCCGCATCGTGACCATTTCTGAATATTTCAGCCGTGGATGCGTCTGCTTGTGGATTTTTGGGTTGGTTTTCTGGTTCTTTTTCCATCCCGGCAATTTACCCCAGATCATTTCCTGGGTCAACAGGATGCTAATCGATGATTTCAACTTCCAGGAGAATTTTCAGGGGGCCATCACCCTCGAGCAAATGGCGGGGAATTTTCACCGGAAGGATCAGGGGTGCATTTGAGCCATCAGCATTGGCCTGCCCGGCCACGCTGTCGCCGCCGGAAGTACCAGCTCCAGGGATAGGTGGCCCATATTCCAAATCAAGGGATTGATCCCTTGTGGAAACCTCAACAGCTGGATTGGGTCGTTTTACGGCAGATGAAATCTCCGGTGGCCTGGCCACAGAATGTTTCAGGTGATTGACCGTCAAACCCAGGATGGATTTAAGGGTTTCCCGAACACCTTCATCCCGTTGACTGCTGGCGGGGAACGAAAGAAGTCCCCAGGGATTGAGCAAACTCTCCAAGCGGTCAATAGGCAGCATGTTGGTGCCATCGCGACCGTTATACTGGATCACTACGGGAGTATTCATCAAATCCAGACCCCAGGAATCAAGATAGCTTTTCAGGCCTTCCAGGGCCGCCAGGGAATTGTCCAATTGAGAAGCATCGGAAGAAATGACAAAAATAATGCCATCGAATGGTGGCTTGTTTTCCAGGCCAGCGGTCGGGTGTTTTTCCATTCCCGCATCAATACTCTGGACCAGAACCTGCCATTCGCCGTCTTTTTCGGTTTTCAGGCGAAACGCAATCTGCCGTTCAGGGTCCGCAGAAGCCAAATTGAGACGATGCTGAGGCGGAAGAGACCGGTTGATCAGACCCAGATTTTCGCGTTTACCTGCCCCAGCCGGACCGTAATACAGCAATCGGCAAGTTTGGGTAGCAGTCTGGGTCAGGGTGGTCAATGCAAAGCCTCCACTAGTGGGCAGATTTCTAATTCAGGCGAAAAAGGACAATTCCATTTATCTAAAAGCAAAGGCCATGCCAACAAAAAATACGGTTCCTTGCCAAATCATTCGAACTTGTTGTAAAAAGGAGTTTGGGCAAAGAACTTGCTTACCATAACTGAACACCAACCAAACCCGCTTCAAGCGTGGGTAAGGGTTGGACCCAGACCCGATCTAAATAACGATGGAATGGAGTGGCTGATGTCCACCAACACTGACAAAATCCTGAAAACCATGTTTTCCCGCCTGCTGCAGCTGGAAATTAAAGATGATCTTTCAGATAAACTGTGCGCCGTGATTGACTCCGTCACCGAAAGAGTTGGGGGCAATTTTGACCTCGATACGGTGCAGGGCCAAAATACTTTCCGGGCTCTGCTGTGTTCCATGGTGGTGCACGGCTGGGGCAACGGCATGCATCCCTATCACAATCCCAGCAAAAATCAGGATGGCATTGCTTTGGAAGTCAGGGTGAGCAAAGACATCCTCATGTCCATGGAAGACCTCCAGGCCTTGCGGTATGTGAAAAAAGATGATCAGGGGCGGGTCAAGCAAGCACTCTTTGAGCCCGATCATAATGTCCGCGTACGGCAACAGATTGACGATATTCTGAGTGAAATCAGTCAGGATAAATGGTCCGACTGAATCCCATAAAAAAAGCCCCGCCATGCCTTGGCGGGGCTTTTTTTCTAGAGGGATCTGCTAAAAGACCTGTGTCCCATCAGCGAGAATATCGTTGAGGGCTTCACGGAAATAGGTTGTACTGTTGGCCACTTCCGGGGTCACTTTTTCCTTATACAGTTCCCAGCTTTTTTTGATTTCGCCACCGAGGGCTTCCAGGAGGTTGCCTTCTTGCAGGCCGGCATCCCGGGTTTCGCGGTTATAAACCAGAATATCGGATACCAGGGCCCGGGCCAGCATTTCCTCTTTGCAGCGGCGGCGCCGGGTTTTGCCTGCCGCAGGAGCAGGCTCGTCAAGAGTTGCCACGCAGGCAGAGGAGGCAGCCGGTGCCAGTGTAGCAGCTGGAGATGGGATGGGTTGGACCTCAGCAGCCGGTTGGGCAAAAGGACTCATCTCAGGAGCGGCTTCCTCTGATTGCACAGGTTCAGACACCTGGGGCTTTTCCACCGGGGCGGGTTTTTCAAAAGTGCTTTCAGCCACCACGGGTGCTTCCACCGGAGCGGGTGCTTCAACAGAGTAATCATCCACGGCAGCTGTTTCTTCGGCCTGGGCCAAAGCACCATCGAGGGCAAATACACCCTGACAGGCAGGGCACCGGACTTGGATTACTCTTGCTGGAATCTTGGCATTTTCCAGTTGATAACGCGCCTGGCAATTGGTGCACGTTGTAATCATTCCCCGCTCCTTCAGTTCTGGTTCCAATTCATTGGGCTTCATTCCATGTTTGAAAGATCGGCTCGTGATGGGAAATATTTAGCGCATTATTTGAAAATTTAGAAATCGCCGCCCATCCTGCGGCAGACGTCCCTTACCTGTTATACACCAAATCCGTCACCAGGAGCCCAACCA
>JAOZJV010000567.1 GCA_029935695.1 Candidatus Krumholzibacteriia bacterium
TGCATCCACGCCAGGCGGGGTTGTGAAGAATGAGTTTCGTGGGGATGGGTTTAATTTATTTGAAGGAGAGAGTGATAAACAAATACAATCATTGAACCGCTCGATCACTGCTCGTGAGGGCGTTATTACTAAAGTTGAGGGTTGGACAATAAAAAATAAAACACATTGGAGTGTTATTTGTGAAGTGGGACGAGATGGTCAAAAAGAAACTTTTTCTCGCTCACCAAGATCCATACCATCTAACACATCTAAAGACCATGCCCAGTTCTTTTCTCAAGAATGGAGTGATTTTTCTACTTCAATTCAGGTTGGCCAACTTCCTCCAAATTTCTTTGAAAATCGAGAAATCGATGGACTCATTTTCCAGCTAAGTGTCTGGAAACTTGAGACCAAGGTGTTCGGAGAGGTAGTTTATTATCAGGGGTCCCCTACCCGTTAATATCAAAATGAACACTAACTTGCGTTTGTGCAGAAGATGATTCAGGTTTGGGCTCCTTATCATTTTCTTGGGTTGTTTTACACCGGCAAATGCATTCGCCTTCAGGGGTCTCTTCAGCTGTCTGAACCTTCTCCAAATCCTGATCTTCCAACTTCTTGTACATAGTCTTCCTCCAAATAAAAGTTTGTGAACGATGAGTGCTGAGCCTACCAACTCGTTGTCTCCCTGTCAATTACAATAAAAAATAAAATTAGAAAAATTTTCATACTTCCTGCATCCAAAACCCAACCACCAGCATTGTTAATAAATACGGTGGGGGATACCGACAGGTCAAAATCGCTATCAACCTTGGAGCAACATATTGCCTTCTATTCATCAAGACGAAATTTTCGGCCACGTATTTAAAGCAAGTGGCCAGGATTTTTACTACGATGCAAACACCAACCAGATTCTAGAAATAGAACCAGAACTATCAGCCGTCCTGCCTCTATTTGGGACCATGAGCCAAAAGGATCTTGTCCAAACCCTAAAAAACACCTGGACAGAACCCAAAATCCTCCAAGCTTGTGCTATAATCAAGACTGCCCAAATAGAGGAGGGGCTGTTTCTCGCTCGCCGGCCTCTCCTCCTTCCCCCAGACCCTACACTCTCCAAGCCTGGGGAGTGTGATTCCAATCTCCATCATTTAGTTCTGACTGTCACCGAACGCTGCAATTTGCGATGCAAGTATTGTGTTCATGGGGCCGACCTTGATTGGGTTCGCGGCCATGGAGAGAAATCCATGTCCCCGGAAATCGCACTTAAGAGCCTAAGCTACTTCCTCGATAGAGTTGAACCGGACAAGACACCAATGGTCTCATTCTACGGTGGTGAAGCCCTCCTTGAACTGAGTCTAATTAAAAAGGTAATCGAAGAAGGCAGGAAACACTCCAGAGGTAAAGACGCGATGTTTATCATCGACACCAATGGTGTTCTGCTAACAGATCGTGCCATTGATCTGGTCATTCAGGAAAATGTATTTCTACAGATCAGCATTGATGGCCCAGCCACGTGGCATGATCTAAACCGAGTCGACAAGCATGGCAATGGCACACTCTACAAGATCCTCGAAAACTTGGACAAACTTCTGGAACGAGATCCGACTGCCTACATGCGCCTTTCCTTTATCGCAACAATGGCTCCACCAATAGATCTTTTTGACCTGGCCGATTTTTTTGCCGATTTCCCTCCCTATATCAAACAGGGAATCCGGTCCCATCCTTCAATCCGGGTCAACAGTGCCAACCTCAAAGGCCAGGATTGGCCTGCTGAGAAGGAAGTTTATCTTGCTCTGGTCAAGCAGGTGGATCAAGCCAGGAGTCAATATTTAGCAGCAGTGGAAGATGGAACAAGGGACATGCTTAGCCCGGTAATCAGGGAGTTGTTTGAGCCAGAGATCATCAAACTCCATCACCGGTCCAGGGCGAAGTTAGCCCAAAAATATACACCGGGTGGGAATTGCAGGCCGGGCAAACGGAAACTCCACGTCACAGCCGATGGTCGATTTCAGCCGTGTGAACGGACTGGTGGAGTCATGGAGTTGGGGAGTTTGGAGACTGGGATTGAATCGTCCCGGGTTATTGATCTTCAGGAGCAGTTTCATAATGCAGTGAAAGACAAGTGTTCGGATTGTTGGGCATTGAGATTGTGTGGGGTTTGTTTTGCCGTTCAAGCAGAACATGCCAAGCCAGGGTTTAAGGAAAATCAAGTTCCAGATGCGGTTTGTGAGGCTGTACGGAGGGATAGGGAAGTGACGCTAAAAATGTTGGCAGAGATTTTACAACTGCCGAAGGACAAGAAGGAATTTTTGGAGGATTCGGTGGTTGTGTGAGTTGGCTTGATATTGGCGGGCGGGGCTGCTGAGGGGATCTCTCATTCGCCACAAGGAACAATGAAAATAGTTAAAGTTTTTTTGAATTTTCTGCATCCAAATTTGGAATGCACGCATTGTTACAATTGAAAGCCGTGGGATATTAAGAAATTAAATGAGAGAAAAAAGAGGATAATGGGAAGGGGCAATCAGGTTTTGGCGTGTGTTTTGTGTTGCTGAGAAATGCAGATTGGATGTGTTGTAACCTTGCTCGGGGAGGCAGAACAGTTTCGATAAATGGTGTGCCACTTTTTGGTAATTAGCCTTTTTCGAAAAGGCATACAATCGGCTATTCAATAGATTCGAATTGAAAATTTGGCATTCCTTTTTGAAGGGTAATACCAATTCTGCAATGGTAATTATTGGTCAATACCATCACCGGAGGTTTTCATCTTATCCAAGAAACTCATTTTGATTGAAAGTCCCATTAAGGGAAACCGTCTAACTATGTCCATTGGAGGTTGATGTGAACATCGCAAATAATTCATTGTGC
>JAOZJV010000568.1 GCA_029935695.1 Candidatus Krumholzibacteriia bacterium
GTGGGCGTGCCTGTGGTGCTGGGTAAAAACGGAATCGAGAAGATTATTAAGGTCAAACTGAACGCCGAAGAGAAGAAGGCCCTCAAGGTCTCCATCAACGCCGTCAAAAAGACCTGTGCCGAAGTGGATAAGACCAAGTAAATCCACTGATAGAGTGCATTTTACGCCAGCCTCTTCCGGGGCTGGCGTTTTTTATGCAATTATCACGACAAAGTTTTTGGTTTCTGTAAAAAGTTATCACAAATATGTTATTTTATACCATTTGAGATGTTTAGCGTAATCTGGTAAAATAGATAGGTTGAATTCAATTAGAGATAAGATCTCGACTCCCATTGGGGAGCCGCCCAACTCGTTCCTTGGTGGAGGAAACCCATGAACTGGTCCCGTTCCCTTGCTGCGATCTTCTTCGCACTGACTCTTTTGATGTCCGTATCGGCCCTGGCAGCCGAAGATTCTCACTCTCTGGTGTTGGTGCATCTCGATTCTGCCGCCGACCTGGATTTCATCAAAAGCAATACCAACCGCTTGGATATTCTCAGTATCAAACCCGGCCATTATGTGGAAGTAGCTGCCCAGGAAGACGCGCTCCAGTTCCTCAAAGACTCTGGCCTGCGCCTGGAAATCATCACTGAAAACATGGAAGCCTCCTACGCCAGCCGCAGCAGAGGCGTCGGATTTGGCATTTACCATACTTTCAGCGAGAATATCGCCTTTGTGGACAGCCTGCATTTGCTGTATCCCGAGGTTGTCAGTGAAAAATGGTCTATCGGCCAGTCACACCAGGGACGCGACCTGTGGTGTTTCCGTGTTTCGGCCAACCCCGAAGTGGATGAGGACGAACCTGAGATCCTGATTGACGGTTTGCACCATGCCCGTGAAATCATGGCCTCCGAATTTCCCATCATGTTTGCTGAATATCTGGCCTCGAATTATGGCACCGATGAAGAAATCACCTGGCTGCTGGACAACCGCGAGTTGTACATCGTGCCCGTGGTCAACCCTGACGGTTTTGTCTACAACGAGAGCACCCACCCCAACGGTGGTGGCATGTGGCGCAAAAACCGCCGCAACAACGGCGACGGCTCCTACGGTGTGGACCCTAACCGCAACTATCCCTACATGTGGGGATTGGATAACAATGGCAGCAGCCCTTATACAGATGATGATACCTACCGCGGCCCTTCCGCCGGTAGCGAACCTGAAATCCAGGCACTGATGGGACTCATCAACGAACACAATTTCCGCACCCACGACTCGGTGCACTCCTACAGCAACCTGACTCTGTACCCCTGGGGTTACACCACCACTGACTCTCCCCATCACAGCACCTACGTGCACATGGGCCTGGAAATGACCAAGTTCAACGGCTACGAGCCCGGTCAGCCCAGCGATATTCTTTACGACGTGAATGGTGGCGCCAACGACTGGGTCTACGGTGCTCAGGATGAACACAACTTCGTCTACAGTTTTACCAATGAACTTGGTGGTTACGGTGATGGCTTCTGGCCCGATGAAAACCGCCGCGGCCCTCTCTTTCAGGAAAACATCTGGCCCCACATCTACCTGATGCGTTCTGCCGGCACCTACTATGACGTGAACACTCCCGTTGTGACCAGCGACTCCGATTCCATCGAACCCGGCACCAGCGGGTACCTGAACTTCACCATCGACAACCAGTCCGTGGTGGCCAGCGGCATGGGCCTGAGCCTGACTGCCAGCAGTGACGATGCCTGGGTGCACTTTGATGAAGTGTACCGCAACATCGGCGACCTTGCTTCCATGGGCAGCACCACCCTGGGCAGCAATCCTCTGCCCATCAGCATTGATGAAGGTTGCCCCAACGGTCACCTTGTGAATTTTTCCGTCACCCTGCACGCTCCCGGTGACGACCGCACTTACGAACTGGCCTTCATGGTCGGCACGCCCAACAGCATCTTCTGGGATGACTTTGAAGGCGGCCTGGCCAACTGGAGCACCACCGGCAGTTGGGGAACCACCAGCTCCCAGTCTCACAGCCCGGCCAACAGCCTGACCGACTCTCCTTACGGCGAGTACAACGACCAATCGGCCACCAGTGCCACCCTGAATGGTACTTACCAGGCCACTACCCTCAGTTTCTGGCATCGTTATGACATTGAAGACGGCTACGATTATGGCCGTGTCCAGGTGTCCCCAAACGGCGGTGGCTGGAATACGCTGATCTCCTTTGACGGCCTTCAGAGCAGCTGGGAACAAGTGGAACTCGACCTCAGCTCCTATGCCGGCCAGGATTTGCGTTTCCGCTTCATTCTGGAAACCGATTACTCCGTCACCGAAGACGGCTGGTACATTGACGATGTCATGCTCACAGGCGCTGGCAGCGACAACCTGGCTCCGGGTACTCCCGTTGCCCTCAGTCCAGTCGGCGGTCAGACCACAGGCACCAACCCGGTGCTGACGGTATCCAACGTCACCGATCCCGAAGGTGAAACTGTCACCTACGGCTTCAAGATTTTCAGTGATGATCTGGGCACCGATCTGGTCGATTCCATCAGCGGCGTGACCGAAGGTGCCAGCGAAACCACCTGGCAGGTTTCATCCCTGGCCACCGGTTCCTATTACTGGCGTGCCTTTGCCAGCGATGGCGTCGAGCGCAGTGACCTGAGCGGTAATGCCAACTTCAACGTACAGGTTACCACTGGGGTGGACGACATCCTCATCACCAGCCCCCAGTTGAACATCCTGGGCAATGTGACCGGCGGAGCGGCCCGCATGCAGCTGAACCTGCCTGCCAGCTCCCGTGTCACCGTGGACATTTACGATGCCCGCGGCGCCCGCATCCGTCAGCTTCACA
>JAOZJV010000066.1:0-6379 GCA_029935695.1 Candidatus Krumholzibacteriia bacterium
TTGACCTGGGACCCAGGTCAAGGCTGCCCGGATCAATCTTGGCTACACCAAGGTCAAATCACCAATATCAGGAAGGATTGGCAGATCCAATATAACCGAGGGTGCCATTGTGACGGCATATCAACCACTTCCCCTCGCGACTATCCAACAGCTCGATCCTATATATGTGGATATGCCCCAATCGACAGCAGAAGTCAGCCGTTTGCGTCGAGAGCTCAACAGTGGACTTCTCAAAAGAGATGGCATAGGCCAGAACATCGTCAGGTTGATTGAGGACGATGGTACGGTTTATCCCCATGAGGGGACTCTTAAGTTCACGGATGTTTCGGTGGATCCGACCACGGGTTCGGTCATCCTTCGAGCAGTGTTTCCCAATCCCGAAAGTACCCTTTTACCAGAGATGTTTGTTCGGACAGAGATTACAGAAGGTGTCAGCAAACACGCAGTCCTGGTGCCTCAGCAGGGAGTGGCGCGCGATCCGAAGGGGGACCCTTTTGCCTGGATCGTGGATCAGGATGGTCTCGCTCAAATTCGGCCACTGGTGCTGGATCGTGCCATTGGTGACAAGTGGCTGGTAACCCGGGGCCTTGCTTCAGGTGATCAACTGATTGTTGAGGGGTTACAGAGTTTGCGACAACCAGGAACTCCGGTTAAAGCCGTACCTTTTGATCCGAACGCTGCCCATCAAGGGCAAAACCACAGACCTTCTGAACAAACAAACTCAAACAAGGCACAACCGGAGTAAGGGAGGCTTAAAATGCTATCAAGATTTTTCCTGCAGCGCCCGGTTTTTGCCTGGGTCGTTGCCATCGCGCTGATGGCCGCCGGTGGACTGGCTATCTACAATATGGCTATATCCCAGTATCCACCCATCGCGCCACCATCCATTGCCATTGAAGCCTTCTATCCAGGGGCTTCGGCTGAAACCGTAGAAAATACCATCACCCAGATTATCGAGCAGAAGATGACGGGTTTCGATGACATGTTGTATATCTCGGGCAAAAGCTCCTCATCAGGGATGTCACGTCTTGAACTGACTTTTGCCCCGGGGACTGATCCAGATCTTGCCTGGGCCAAAGTACAGAATAAACTCCAGTTGGCCATGGCCAGTCTGCCGGATGTTGTGCAGCGCCAGGGGGTCAAGGTCAGTAAGTCCACGCGGAACTATTTGATGATTATGGGACTGACATCGCCTGATGGCAGCCTGGACGGAGATGCCCTCAGGGACTATGCCCAATCGAATGTTGAAAAAGTTCTGGCCAGAGTTCCTGGTGTGGGAGAAGTGGAAGCGTTTGGCACCCAGTATGCCATGCGGATCTGGGTTGACCCCGACAAACTGACCCAGTTCAATCTCACTTTTGAAGATGTCATCATGGCGCTGCGTGTTAACAATGTGGAAATTTCCGCCGGTCAATTTGGTGGTGCACCTGCAGAGGACGGACAACGCCTTAACGCATCTATCGTGGTTCAGCACCTGCTGCAGACTCCAGATGAATTTGCAGCAATCCTCATCCGGACCAACCCTGACGGATCCACGGTTAGGATCAGTGATATCGGTGAAACAGCGGTTGGATCCGAGCGGTATGACGTATTGGCCAAGTACAATGGTATGCCTACTGCCGCTTTGGCTATTCGACAGGCTGCGGGGGCTAATGCCCTGGATGCAGCCGAGGCTGTCAAGCACACCATGGAGCAACTGAGCCTGAACTTCCCCGCGGGCATGGAAGTGATGTATCCCTATGAGACCACACCTTTCACAGAGGTCGCCATTGAAGAAGTGGTCAAAACACTCCTGATCGCTATCCTGCTGGTCTTCGTAGTCATGTATCTGTTCATGGGCAACATACGGGCCACCATGATCCCGACCATTGCTGTACCAGTGGTGATCCTGGGCACATTTGCTGTTCTGGGGTTGTTCGGTTATTCCATCAATATGCTGACCATGTTTGCCATGGTCTTGGCCATTGGGCTGCTTGTGGATGATGCCATCGTTGTGGTTGAAAATGTCGAGCGGATCATGACCGAAGAGGGCATTACAGCAAAAGCGGCGGCGGAGAAATCCATGGACGAAATCTCAAGCGCCCTGATCGGCATTGGTCTTGTGCTTGCAGCAGTCTTTGGGCCCATGGCGTTTTTTCCCGGTTCCACAGGTATTATTTACCGGCAATTTTCGGTGACAATTGCTGCTTCCATGCTTCTGTCAGTGGTGGTGGCCTTGGTTCTGACACCTGTACTTTGCGTGGCTTTGCTCAGGCCGGTACCCGCGGGTCACCAGCCCTCGGATCAGGCTTTGCCAATTTTCCGCCCCTTCTTTCGATGGTTCGATAGAAGCTTTTACAGCCTCAGGGACAGGTATGTTCGGTTGACAAGAAAAACCATCAAGCATCACATGGTGACGCTGACAGTCTTTTTTATGATCGTGGCTGCCATGGTGGTTTTGTACCAACGGATGCCAACAGCCTATCTTCCTGATGAAGACCAGGGGATGCTGATGGTGCAGGCAATTTTACCATCCGGTGCCACCCTGGAACAAACCGAGGAGGTGATGGAACAGGTTCGGGAGTATTTCCTGACCCAGGAATCGGATGCTGTTGAATCTTTCCTGGACGTCTCCGGTATGAGTTTCAGTGG
Organism: Candidatus Krumholzibacteriia bacterium; assembly: GCA_029935695.1. Taxonomy (GTDB): domain Bacteria; phylum Krumholzibacteriota; class Krumholzibacteriia; order LZORAL124-64-63; family LZORAL124-64-63; genus LZORAL124-64-63. The sequence continues at coordinate 2,632 of JAOZJV010000066.1, forward strand.
TCAGGGGCAGAATATGGGTCTCGGGTTCGCCAAGCTTAAAGATTGGGATCTTCGGCATGATCCTCAGCTTAAGGCCAAGGCGGTTGCCGGTCGAGCCATGGGGTTCTGTGCCCGGATCAACTCAGCCATGGTGTTTGCTTTTCCGCCGCCTGCAGTGGTTGAATTGGGTAATGCCACAGGATTTGACTTCCAGTTGCAGGACCGCGGTGGTCTTGGCCATGATGCTCTGATGGCTGCACGCAACCAGTTGCTGGGCATGGCAGCACAGGACCCGCGTCTCATTCGGGTCAGGCCAAACGGTATGGAGGATGTGGCCGAATACTACGTTGATGTGGACAAGGATAAGGCGGGTGCTCAGGGAGTACCCATCACCTCAATCCACAATACCATTGCTGCCGCTTTTGGTAGCGCCTATGTGAACGATTTTATTCAGAATGGTCGGGTCAAGAAGGTTTTTGTCCAGGCAGACTCTCCCAGTCGTATGCTGCCGAAGGATCTGGATAAATTGTATGTTCGCAATACTGTGGGCCGGATGGTTCCGCTGTCTTCTCTGGTGAATGGCCATTGGGAAACGGGATCGCCACTGTTGGAACGTTACAATGGCTTCCCTTCTTTGAATCTATGGGGGGAACCAGCACCTGGTAAGAGCTCCGGTGACGCTATGCTGGCCATGGAAGAGCTCTCCGCCAGATTGCCCAAGGGTATCTCCTATGATTGGACAGGGCTGTCATACCAGGAACGCATGGCTTCGGCAAAGACTGGTCTTCTGTATGGGTTTTCTATTTTTGTTGTCTTTCTTACCCTGGCTGCTTTGTACGAAAGTTGGCCTATTCCTTTAGCAATTCTCATGACAATGCCCCTGGGTGTTATTGGTGGTGTTCTGGCAACGGGTATGCGCGGGTATCCCAATGATGTGTATTTTCAGATCGGATTGCTGACTGTACTTGGCCTCACGACCAAGAACGCCATTCTGATTATTCAGTTTGCCCAGGGCAAGGTGGACGAGGGCGTGGAGCTGATCGAAGCAACCATTGAAGGTGCCAAGTTGCGGCTGCGTCCTATCATCATGACCTCTCTGGCTTTCGGGTTTGGTGTTCTACCACTTGCCCTAGCGAACGGAGCCGGGTCAGGTGCCCAGAAGGCCATTGGCACCGGGGTGCTTGGGGGCATGATCACGTCCACATTTCTGGTCATTTTCTTTGCGCCGCTCTTCTTTGTGATGATATCCAAGATTTTCAAAAAAAACAGCAAAACAGTGGATGGCACGATTGAGAACTCCAGCCCATCAAAGGGGGAATTGAAATGAAGCAACTGAGTTTTTCCCTGCTGTTGGTATTGGTTGTATTTAGCAGCGGCTGCACCATGGCTCCAAAGTATGTTCAGCCGGAGACTCTGGTACCATTAGAGTGGCCTGAAGGAGAAGCCTACCCTGACAGTTTGGCCAGCTTCGGACTGCCCGATGCCCAGACGATGACTCCACAGGAGTTCTTTCAGGACGACAAAATGAAAGAGGTTCTTGATCTGGCCTTGGCGAACAACCTTGATCTGAGGCTGGCTGCCTTGAATGTGGAGAGAGTGCGGGCCTTTTATAATATCAAGAGAGCTGATTTATTCCCATCGGTCTACGCGTCAGGTACCGGAACCCGTCACCGAACACCCGCCGATCTTTCTTTCACCGGGTCAGCCATGACGGTGGAAGAATACAATGTCAATGTGGGTATTGCCTCTTGGGAAATTGATCTTTTCGGTCGTGTTCGGAGCATGAAGAACCAGGCCTGGGAACAGTACCTGGCGAGTGAGGCCGGCAGGCGAGGGGCTGAATTGTCACTGGTGGCCGCTGTAGGTCAGTCCTATATGGCTCTTGCCGCTTCTCGTGAGCAACTCCAACTGGCTTTGGCGACTCTGCAATCCCAACTGGATTTCTACGGTCTTATGGAAAAGCAGTACAAGGCAGGGTTAACCACAATGCTGGATCTTCGGCGCATCCAGACCCAAGTGAATTTGGCACAGCGGAATGTTGCTATTTACACGCAACGGGCGGCTCAGGATAAAAATGCACTGAACCTTCTGGCTGGAGCCAAGATACCACCAGAGCTCTTGCCTCAAAACCTGAACAGTGTTGTTGGTCCTCGAGAGGTGGATCCAGGGCTTTCTTCGAGCGTATTGCTTTTGCGACCGGATATCATGGCCGCAGAGCATCAGTTGAAAGCGGCGAATGCTTACATCGGAGTGGCCCGGGCAGCATTTTTCCCAAGGATCTCCCTGACTGCTCTTTTGGGAACAGCGAGTTCCTCGCTTTCGGGACTTTTTGGGTCAGGGTCCGAGTCCTGGACATTCAGTCCTCAGGTTGGGCTACCAATTTTCGATGCCCGCACTCATGGGGCACTGAAATTAAGTGAAGCCAACCAACAGATTGTCCTGGTTGAGTATCAGAAAGCCATTCAAAATGCATTCCGTGAGGTGGCTGATGTTCTTGCGGTCAAGGGAACAATTGATCAACAGGTTGCTGCTCAGGAATCGTTGGTTGAAGCAACGGAAGATACTTACAATCTTGCGCAGGCACGATACACCAAAGGAATAGACAGTTTCCTGGGAGTTCTGGATGCTCACCGATCGCTATATGGTGCGCAACAGGTACTGGTCGGATTACACATGGCACGGATCGCCAATCAATTCCAACTTTATGCAGTTCTGGGTGGAGGCACTGGTGTCTCCAACTGAAGTATTGCAGATAGGAAACAGGCTGTTTTTTGGTTGGAGTTCCCCGACCAGAAAAACCTTGGGCAACGACCAACGGAGGGTCGTTGCCCAGGTTATGCTAAATTTGCCTTTGGTTGCGCTGATCCTGATGCCTAATCTCTGGGGTATGGACACTGGTCCAGTGTCTCTGGTGTACCATGGCAGTGTAATTGTCGGCTGTTACCTTTTTCCATTCTTCCTTGTCTGTTCCATTTCAACAGCTCTGTTCTCGGGGAAAAGATCATTGGCAAGCGGGATTTGTCTCGTGATTCTATCCTCCTATATTTTCTTTCTGCTGGTGGACAGTGTTGTCTTTTCAATTTACAAATTTCACATAGATTTATTTTGGCTAAGCTTTTTCATTCAGGATTTCTCAGGACTGGGAATTTCTCCGACAATAGTGCTGGTTGCGGTACTGGTATTCCTGATGATTTTGATGTTGGAGTGGAAATTATCAACCTTTGCCCCACGGTTGATCAGGGTCAGGTTTCTATGGCAGGCTTTTCTGATTGTAGCATTTGCTGGTTTGGTGATCAGTCAGGTGGTCCATGTGGTTGCTTATGAAAAAGGTGATTATCGGATTACTCAATCCACGCCTTTGTTGCCTTTATATTGGCCTCTTCATTCTCACAAATATGCTTCGAAATATGGTGATTTCTTTGATGCGGATGGACCAATAAACTCCCATCCTGGTGCTAACAATTCAACGGGATTGTTGCACTATCCCCTGGCACCGATTTGTCGTGATTCCTCTCAGCAGTGCAGTCAACCAAATATCGTCCTGATTCTTTTGGAAAGTTGGCGAGCGGATACCATGAACGATCTGGTCAGTCCGAACATTGCTGCATTAGGACGCAGGAGTACTGTTTGCCTGGAGCACCTCAGTTCCGGAAATTCCACTGTGGCAGGTGTTTTTGGACTTCTGTATGGTATTCACCCCACATACTGGGATGCCGTCAAGGCAAATTCAACCCTCATTGACAACCCACTGGTTTTCGATATTCTGCGC
>JAOZJV010000066.1:6479-10710 GCA_029935695.1 Candidatus Krumholzibacteriia bacterium
AAATTTCAACCTGACCCTGAACTTCTCAATACTTTGGTGAGAAACTCAATTGACTCCCGGTCTGTCATGAATGATTACCGTAACTCAATCTTTTTTGATGATGACCTGGTTGGAAGGATCATTGACCGTTTGGACACAACAGGCTTGATGGACAATACGATTGTTATTATTACCAGCGACCATGCGGAGGAATTCAACGACAACGGGGAAGACTATTGGGGACACGGAAGCAATTTCACAATTTGGCAAACCCAAGTGCCCATGATCATTTATTTGCCGGGACATGAATCGAGACTGATCACCGCCCGTACTTCACATCTAGATATCGTGCCTACCCTGTTGCATGGATATTTTGGCGTGACAAATCAAGTGAGCGATTACAGTGATGGGGTGGATTTGGCAGGAAAAGTCCCCCTTATTCGACCAATGGTGCAGGCCAGCTATTACAACTATGCGATTACCATGGGGGATGATGTTTTGGTAGCCCAGCCGTGGGGTCTGAAACAATATAACATCAAGGATATTACTCAACCAGGCGGAACACTCTCTGACCGTTTGCTGCCTCAGGTAATGAAAGAAGTAACACGGTTTTATATTCCCAATGGTAAGGGCCCATCTGGGGGAAACAGTTGTTCCAGCCAGTCTTCTGCTAGAGAGGAGAAACGCATTGGATTATAAAATTGGTGCAATTTCATTTTTGAATACGGTTCCATTGATTGAGTGGTTTCAAACTCCCGAGGGAAAGAAGCATAGTCTTTTAAGGGTTTTACCGAGTGAACTGACTGAATTGTTACAAAAGGGCAGGGTCCATACAGGTTTGCTGCCAGTTGCAGAAATTTTGCGAGGCTACTCCGGTGGAATTCTGTGGGGGACTGGTATTGCCTGCCGAGGAAATGCCGACAGTGTCAAAGTGTTCTGCACTTGCCCTCTTCAAGACTTGAAATGGATTCGCGCAGATCGAGGTTCTCGCAGCTCCGTGGCGCTTCTAAAAATTATCTTGTCGGAAATGTATGGTGTGGAGCCATTTTTTGAAGAGATGGTTCCGAAGCCAATGATGACTCCAGGGCAAGATGAGGGTTTGCTGATCATTGGTGACCGGTGTTTTGAGTTTGAGCGAGCCCTTGCTCAAAGTGGACGAGAGGATATCCATGGTTGGGATCTTGGCAATCTTTGGCTGGAATTGACTGGTTTACCATTCGTCTTCGCCGCTTGGTCTTTGGCACCAGAATTTATAAGAGAATTTGGAAAACAACAAGCATTGGAACTGTGTGATCTCTTGAATAAAGCCAGGAGTTACGGACTGGAACATCTGGGCTTTCTTTCACGAAGGGAAGTTAGCCATGGTTGTCTTGGTGTTGGTGGATCATCGACTTTTGAAGCGGTGGATTTCTACTTGCGAGATTCTCTTAAGTATGAGCTTGGAAATGATGAGTTTGTAAGTATGCGCAGATTTCATGGTCTGGGAATCAAGCATGGTGTGTTTCCCGATTTGCAATTTCCTCTTTTGTTCCAGCTTGCAGAAATGAAAAAAGAGTTTTAGTTTGTGTTTCATGAGGCTGTGTTCGTATAATGAAGAGGAATTCATTTTGCGCGTTGCTGGGCTTAAAAGTGAATGGGGTTTTCATGACTGTTTCAACGGATTTTCAGACATCTTGTTATTCCTTGAAAACAGAGGGATCATTGGTTGTTCTGCATTTTTCAGGTGACATATTTCAATTGGGAACCAGTTTGTCGGAAAAAGAGAGGCTCCTATCCGCCTTAAAATTAGCGGATGCTTCTCCTGCGATTAAAGCAATTCTGTTTTTGAATTCTCCTGAAGTGTTGGGTGACAAAAAGTACATTCGCTTCGTAAAAGAGGCAATCAAAGCAAGGCATGGCCAATCCCCCAATGTAATCCAGGCAAAATCTCATAAAAACAGTTCAGTTCAGCTTGAAAGGCTGACTAATATGATCACTCAGTTGGTAAGTGTGATCCTGGCTTCCTCGAAGCTGGTCATTGTGGGATTAGAGGGACACATAGCATCACCTTTTCTGGGTGTCAGTCTTGTGGCTGATTATCGATTTGGCACCGATGAGATGACGTTCCAGCCATCTCATCTCAAACTCGGAACTCTTCCAGTCGGAGGATTGGGCTTCATGTTGCCCAGGTTTGTGGGCCAGGAAAAGGCCCGGGATCTGCTTTTGTCTCAATCCGAGGTCTCTGCGCACGATTTAGAAGTTATGGGGTTACTCGATGGACATTTCCCTCAAGAGGGGTTTCAGGATGCTTGCATAAGGAAAGCAAATGAATTGGCTGACATTCCTCATTCGGCGATCAAGGGCTTTAAGGCTGTGAGCCATCCTTATGCGAAGGATTTAAAGAATTTTCTCCAGTATGAAAATACAACATTTTTGAATTTGATTCATTGCCGCAAATCCGAAAGATGTTTATAAAAGTGAAATGGTCAAAAGGTGAAATTCAGGATGGAAAGAGACTGATTGAAAAACGAAGGAGGGTTCTCGTCTCTGCGAACGACCTTTTTTCTGAATTGGGGTATGAGAATACCACGATGGCGATGATTTCACAAAAAACCGGTATTTCTCTGATCTCATTGTTGTTCCTGTATTCCAGAAAACAGAAAATTTTGGATGCTTTGGTTGGACACCACCTTGATGTTCATGCTGGTATTCGAGCGGTTACCCGAACCAATCCGGCTAATTCACCTCTTACATGTTTTAGAAAAGAGTGGGATTTAACATGCGAGTATATGACGGACTATGGAGCAACTCTTATTGCTTTTTCCCGGAACAAATCTCATTGTGCTTCATGGATTCAGAATCTGCAGGAAATGCAGCGGCTTCAGGATGTTGAGTTATTGGACAAAGCTTGTGCCATCGGGGAGCTACCGCCGGTGAATGTTGTGTCCCTGGAATCAGTTCTTCGAGGAACTCTTTGGCATCTGGTCATCGAGTCTGCCGAAAAAGAAGATTACAGCAATTTTTCTACTATACCATCACGAATCCATTCAATGGTTTTAGATCCATTAATGTCTTAACTGAGTGTCCGGGAGAGCGGGGGAAGATCAGTTGTCCAGCAGGTCCGACAATACATTGATGGATTTTATAATCGACACAGGAGGCATTTAAGCTTGGGGTACATTAGCCCCGTGGAATTTGAGGCAATGGCCATTTTAGAGAAATGTGCTTAACTGCGTGTCCCCCATTTTGGGAGAAGATCAATTCGTATACTCGATAGGTGGAGGTGAGGTTGCCTAGCCTGTTCCTCTACAACCGCCGAACAATCTCCTTCTCCAACTCGCGAAGCACATCAGTGACATGCCCCAGGGATTTGGCCAAACCACCTTTCAGCCTCTTCTGAATCCCATCCCAGATGCTCTGAATTTGCCGTAATAGTTTCCCCTTAATACCGCTAGGATCATAAGCTTTCAAGAGTGTATAAATCATGACTGGATTAAATGGTGGTTCATATACGAGGTAACGATTCTCCCAATGCGTGGGGCCAAACTGCACCTTGAACTCATGAATAGGTTTGTATCGATGGAAAGACCCAAGACGGCCATATACCAAATCAAGCACCTTGCCGATAATCAAACTCTGGGCCGTATCCTCAACATGTTGATTCGATAGGGGCGCAGTGCCCAATGTTGCCGTTTTGAATCCTTGTTCTTTCAAAAGTCTGAAGGCTTCTGAAATAAGGAATTGGCTGGTTCCGCTAACGGGCTTTTCCTTTCTTCTCATAAGGTCAAAGTAGATGCCATCTCGTGCGTAAATGGGGGTGCAAACAACAAAAGCTTCAACCTTGCCGTCAAGAAGTGCCAGGAAGTATTTTCTGTCTCCAGGATCTGAAAGATTGGGCCCGCCAAGCAGGAATGCGAATTCACCGGAACCCTTGAACTTCTCCCATGTTGCGGAAAGTTCTCTCATTTGCATTTCCCATTGGCTATTCCGGCCTGATAGCGGGCAGTATTCCACAACCGTCAGGCCATGTTTTATCCCTCTCCTGATATCTTTGCGAAGTCCCCGTAATTTACTGCCGTCCCAGGAAAGGTTCTCCAGATCGTAAAATGGTTCTTCACCGATTTTGAGTGAACCAAAACCCATATTCACAAGGATATCGTGGCACTGTTCGGTAACTGCCTGAAAGCAACACCGCCAATTCTGGGACTGGCAGTAGGCGTTAAATTCCCTGATAAATTTGGGCAAATTGGTGGGGTCACAAACAGGGTCTCCG
>JAOZJV010000067.1 GCA_029935695.1 Candidatus Krumholzibacteriia bacterium
GGATGTTTTTTAAATTTGGTGTCCGACATGAATCGAACGGACTAAGCGGTGCGACCTCTCGCGGTACCAACACGATCTATCTGGAGCCGATCGCCATCTTCTACAAAGTATCCGACAAATATGGTATTCGCGTGACGCCGCGCGTCTGGGTGTACGTAGACAACGCCAGCCAGGAAAATGGTGACCAGGAAAATGGTAACTTGTCCGACTACCGGGGTTGTTATTCCCTGAACCTGAAATTCGGACGACCTACCGGAATCGTACTGACCACTGATATAGAGTGGGCTCGCCGCGGTGGCTCTCTTGAAGTCGATCTTACCTACCAGCTCAAGTTACGCTTCGCAAACAACCTGCGTCGCTACCTCCACACTCAGTATACCAACGTACTGGCCGAAACTCTGATCGATTTTCGCGATCGGACCAAAGCGTTTCGGGTTGGGTTCAGTGTTGTGCGGTGGAATTGGGTGTCGTGCTAAGAGAGCTGTTTATGGTATACATCCATTGCGTTTTTATTGTCCTTCAGCCGTGCCACCAGGGAATTCCTATATGAACAGTATCTTGATTTGCACCATCGCCGTGATTATGGCTGCTTATCTGATTTTTTCGAAAAAGCTCAAAAACAGTTCGGACTGGAAAGCGACCGTTACCCCACTGGCGTCCATCATGGGCAGTGGCTTTCTGGTGAGTGCGCCTTTGCTGGCCGGAGTGGTCGGCAATCTGGCCGTGGTCTTCATGGGTGTCTTGTTGTTGCTTGCCTATTTCGTAGGGTCGGCCATTCGTTTCAACATCCGGTATTTCGAACCTATAGAAACTTCAGGACACGGTGCAGCCCAGGAAATCGCCTTTGCTTCCCGAATGGTGCTTTCAGGAGCATATTTTGTTTCGGTAAGCTACTACCTTCAATTGTTGGCTGCATTTGCTTTGGACTCTTTTGGAGTAAAGAATCAGATTGCCGCCAATTGCATTACAACGGTTCTTTTGCTGATCATTGGTTGCATTGGAATTTGGCGCGGTTTGGATGAGATGGAGAAAACCGAACGGTTTGCCGTAAGCTTGAATCTCGGTATGATTGGTGCATTGCTGGTTGGCCTGCTGGTGTACAACGGAAAATTGATTTCTGCCGGCACCTGGGAGTTGGCCCAACTTCCGACGGAGATTAGTTTTCACAATCTTCGGGTCGTCCTCGGCCTGCTGATAGTCGTTCAGGGTTTTGAAACTTCGCGTTTTCTGGGTGATGAACATCCAGCCGAGCAACGCATCAGAACCATGCGCAATGCACAACTCATCTCGGCACTTATCTATGTGGTTTTTATTGCCTTGGCCACCGTTCTGTTCCGCAGTGATTTCGGAACCGATGTCACCGCCATTATGAAAATGACCCGGCCGGTGGCCTTTGCTTTGCCGGTATTGATAGGCATCGCCGCCATCGGCAGCCAATTCAGTGCAGCGGTGGCCGACAACGCCGGTGCCGGCGGCTTAATTGAGGATATCAGCGAACGGAAGCTTTCGGTTCGTTATGCCTACCTGCTGGTTCTTGTGGTTACCATTGTGCTGACCTGGCAAACCGACGTTAACCAGATCATTTCCTATGCCTCTCGGGCCTTTGCTCTTTTTTATGCTCTCCAGGGAGTTGTCGCTTTTCTTGTCGCCTGGGACCTACGTGATTTGCCTAAGCGCCGTTTGCACCTGGCTACTTTTTGTATTGTCACGGCCCTCTGCCTGCTCGTCTTTTCCATGGGCCTTTCTTCAGAATAAAGTGACTTAAAGCCATGAAACCGTCAAAACTACTGGACTTGTTGGGCAAACCTTTTCCTTTGCTCAGCATCCATTCAAACACTGAACAATTGCCCAATGGGTTGGCTGCTGCCATGGCTCCGGCCATTGTCGACTGGCAAGGTTCCCAATTAACCGGTAATGATGACGATTTTTTTCTGGTTCGTAATGTCAACGTGGGCAGCAATCCCGTGGAGGGCAATATTGTTCTGGCTACTTTGAAAATCCCTTTGAATGGTATTATCGGGGCCCAATGGGTTTTGGTGATGATGCGCAAATTGGGAAAAGACACCTTGGCGGGACATGGGCAATTGCGGATGGTTTTTAATCCCGAAAATTGTCCGGTTATCCTGAATGATGCCGGAAATCCTCGGCAACCAGAACCATACGTCAAGGATCTGGTCTTCAGCTTCGAAGCCTGGCGTCCGGCGGGAATCTCATTCAATCCTTTGGCTGGGCTAGATCCTTCCACATACGCGTTGACCATGCGGTGTTACGCAGGGTCACAACGCTTTCTGGAAGATGGGGTTCTCAGTCACTCCTGGGTTGCCTATCCTCTTGATTTGAATGATCACCCTGAAACCTATCCAAGCCTGCTCTACACTGCGTTAGTCACCGGCGATTCCCTGGCCCGCCACACTGTTAATCACTTGCTTGATAACCCTCGGGTCCATACGGAATTGAACCAATCCGACTATCCATTCATTGATCCTCGCCAACTCAATGAATTTCAACAGTTGCTGGCCCAGGATTTGGTACCCAAAGATCCCATCGCCGATTTGATGGACGGAAATATCAGCTATCATTTATTGCAGAGATCTTGCATTACCATGGGGCTGAATGTCATTGACAACGGCTTGCACAGGCTGCATCGGCTGCATCCGGAACTGGGAGAACATCAGTCATTGCGGGTTGGTGCCCGTGAAATTCCTTCCTGGATTAACCAGCTGGCCCATTCGAACCGTCGATCGACTTTGATGAGACTTCCCGGTGCCATGCACTGGATCATAATGAATCAATCGGTTCTTCCGGATCGATCCTATGCCGTTTTGAAGGATGGGGGGTTGTTGGCTTTGAATGATAACGGGGAAGTCATGTCTCAGCATTTTCAATTGGGCGGGGAAACTCCTTATGGCCGGATCAGTGAGTCACTGATGCAATAGTTAAAGCCAGCACCTCTTCCTGATAATTATTATAAATCATTAGACAGGCAGGTGAAGAGGGGCAGCTGCCTAACCGCTTACGCCTGTAACAGGCACCGATTTCCCCGGAACCGATCCGGACCTTCGTCGATGGGGGACGAAGGTCCGGTCAATGACCAGGCGGGGGGGCGCCCGGCCACTTATTTCCTACACATCTTCCAGCATCTTGTTCCCTGCTTTAACCAGCACTCGCCTGCTCATGAACCACTTGTACAAGGCAGGCAGGACCACCAGGGTCAAAAGGGTCGAACTGACCAGTCCGCCGATGACCACGGTGGCCAGGGGCTTCTGTACTTCACTACCGGTTCCGTTGGAAAACAACAGGGGTAGCAGGCCCAAAGCGGTGGTGATGGCCGTCATCAGTACCGGCCGCAACCTCAGGCAGGCGCCCTGGATGGAAGCCTGACGAACGTCGACACCTTCGGCCACCAGTTGGTTCATGTAGGTGATCAAAACCATTCCGTTTTCCAGGGCGATGCCGAACAGGGCGATCAATCCGATGGAAGCGGGCACGGACATGTTCATCCCAGCCAGCCACAGAGCCACGACCCCGCCCACCAGGGCCAACGGGATGTTGATCAGGATCAGCAGGCTGTTGCGCACCGAGCCAAAGTTCCCGAACAGAAGCAGGAACAGGAAGAGCAGCACGATGGGCACTACGAAGGACATCCGCTTGCTGGCCTCTTGCTGCAGCCGGAATTGGCCTCCCCAGACCGTGAGATAGCCGGGAGGAAGGTTGACCTCTGCGTCGATGGTTTTCTGGGCCTCGGCCACGAAGGATCCTATGTCACGGTCAACAACGTTGCATTGGATGGAGATGAAACGCTGGTTGTTTTCCCGGGTGATTTGCCGCGAACCGATGATTTCTTCGGTTGTGGTAAGTTCCGATAGCGGAATCATGGTACCGTCCGCAGAAGTGATGAGGATGTCTTTTATTTTCTCGGCGGTATCTCGGGCCTCGGGAACGTACCTGACCAGGATGTCGAAGCGCCGGATGCCTTCGAAAATCTGACCTGCCACCTCGCCGCCAACGGCCGCTTTGACAACTTCCTGCACGTCTGCAACGTTCAGGCCGTAACGGGCGATAGCCTCCCTGTCGATCCTGATCTGCAACTGGGGTGCGCCGGAAACCTGATCCACTTGCACGTCAGCGGCGCCGGGGACCTCACGGATGACGGCAGCCAGATCCTCGGCACTGGCTTTGAGGATGTCCAGATCATCGCCGAACAGCTTAATGGCCAGTTCGGCTCGCACACCTTCCATCAACTCGTCGACGCTCATGGCGATGGGCTGAGTAAGGTTGACAAGAACTCCAGGCACATTACCGATTTCCTCACGGATCAGATTTTCGATATCTTCCTGATTTTCGGCTGTCCGCCATTGGTCCTGGGGGTGGAGAATGACAAAGATCTCCGCGCTGTTGACCGGGTCGGTATGGGCCCCCACTTCTCCGCGCCCGATTCTGCTGACCACTTCCCTGACTTCGGGGATTTTCATCAGTCTGCGTTCTACGATGGCCGACATCTTTTCGCTTTCGGTCAGGGCGATGGAAGGCACCATGGTCAAGCGCACCACGATGGTTCCCTCCTGAAGCCGTGGCGTGAATTCGGAGCCCAACTGGGGCACGACCACCGCGCCGAGGACCAGCAGTCCGCCGGCAATGACCACAGCAGCCCAGCGGTTGTCCACGAAAAACCGGGCCAACGGCCGGTAGGGCACAAGTAGCCAGCGCACCATCCGGGCTTCACCCTGGCTCTGCCCCGGCCGGGGTCGTTTCATGAAGAAGCTGCTCAGCATGGGGGCAACGCCGATGGCGAAAATCAATGAGCCGAGCATGGCTAGAGCTACCGTGTAGGCAAGGGGCCGGAATGTCTTGCCTTCGACACCCTGCAGGGTGAACAGGGGAACAAAAACCAGGATGATGATGCCGATGGCAAACAGGATGGGACGGGCCACTTCCCGGCAGGCGGCCGATATCACCTGGATCTTTGATTTGTCCGGGTCGCTGTCCCGCAGGTGTCGGTCCACATTTTCTATCATGACGATGGTGCCGTCGACCATCATGCCGATGGCGATGGCCAATCCTCCGAGGGACATCAGGTTAGCCGTCATGCCCATGCGGCCCATCATCAGGAAGGCAAAGAGCACGGAAAAGGGTAGGGAAAGCGCGACCACGATACTGGGTCGTACTCCGCCCATGAAGATCAGCAGGACCAATGCCACCAGCAGCACGCCCTGAAGCAGGGCGTCTGTTACTGTCTTAACTGCTGCCTGAACCAGGGTCTTCTGCTCGTAGTACGGGACGATGTTCAGGCCTTCGGGCAGGATCTTGTTGATCTCGGCCAGCCTTTCCTCGACCCGTTCGATGACTGCGGAACTGTTGGCCCCGAACAGTTTGATTACCTGGCCGGCGACCACTTCACCTGTGCCGTTGCGGGACTGCATACCCCGCCGGATGGCACCACCGACCTTGACCTCGGCCAGGTCGGCCAAATAGATCGGCCGGCCGTTCTCGGTTCGCATGACGATATCCCGCAGGTCGTCCATATCACGAGCCAGACCGATGGAGCGAACGACGAATTCCTCGGAGTTTTTTTCGATGAATTGGGCGCCGACGTTCAGGTTGTTGGCCCTGATCCGCTGGATGACATCGCCCAGGGTCACACCGTAACGCAGCAATTGCTCCGGGTGGACCTCTATGTGAAACTGCTTTTCGAAGCCGCCGATGCCCAGGACCTCGGTGACCCCGGGAACGGTTTGCAGATTGAATTTGATCAGCCAGTCCTGGATCGAACGCAATTCCTCCAATGAGTACTGGCCAGTGGTGTCCTCCAGATAGTAAAAGAGAACCAGCCCCATGCCCGTGGAAATTGGGCCCATCTCCGGATCGCCAAAACCTGCGGGAATCTGTTCCCGGGCTTGGGTCAGCCTTTCGCCAACGAGCTGCCGGGCGAAATAGATGTTCATCCCGTCCTCAAAATAGATGTTCACCACCGAAAGGCCGAAATTGGAAACAGATCGAACCTTTTCCACTCCAGGGAGCCCGGCCATGGCGGCCTCCACGGGATAGGTCACGTATTTCTCGATTTCCTCGGGTGCCAGACCGTCGGTCACGGTGAAGACCTGGACCAGATTGGGCGAAACGTCGGGAAAGGCGTCTACCGGAAGTTTCGTGTAGGAATAGTATCCCGCTCCCATCATGATTAGGGCGGCCACAACAATGACAATACGGTTACGCAAGCTGAATTCTATGATTTTGTCCAACATGATATCCACCTCCTAGTGTTCGTGGCCTTCGCCAAGAGAGTCCTTGCCAAGTTCTGCCTTCATGACGAAACCGCCGACCGACACATAACGTTCGCCGGCTTCCAGTCCTGACAGAATTTCCAGCTGTGTGCTGCCTTTGCGTCCGATGGTGACATGCTGGGGATGGAACCCTTCGCTGGTTTCAACGAAAATCACCGGGCTGTTTTCCATGGTGTGTACGGCGGTGGCGGGTACGACAACAGCGGCGTCGATCTTTTCGGTTACCACTTCAGTCATTATGAACATGCCGGGCTTCCAGTAGCCGTCTGGATTGGAGACGACCATTCTTGCGGTTGCGGTCCGGGTGTGCTTGTCGACCACGGGTGTAATGTAGCTGATCTTTCCCGAATAGGTCCGGTCCTGGGAACTGGTCCGGAAAGTGGCCTCTTTGCCTACGGTGATCAGGTCCAGGTCCCGCTGATAGACGGTGATGTCGATCCAGACCGTGCTCAGATCGGCCACCACAAAGCCGGCGTTCTCCCGGGACACAGGTTCTCCCAGGGTCATGTGTTTCTCGATGATGGTGCCGGAGATGAAGGTTTTCAGCTCATAAGTAGCCAGGGTACCATCACTTTCAACCACTGCCAGGATTTGACCTTCCTTAACGGCGTCGCCTACGGTGGCGTTCACCTTGGTCACGATGCCCTCGTATCGCGGTCCGATGTGAGCCAAGCGATTGTCGTTGACCTGGACTTCGCCAGGTAAGCTGCGGGTCAGGGTGATTCGTCCAGGACCCGCCTCTCTGATTTGGATCCCGAATTCTTCTATTTCGGTGGGAGTGAAAATCACCAGTTCTTCATGATCATCCTCTGCGGCCTGAGCTGGAGGGATGATTCCTCCGGTGGTCACCAGGACCAGCAGTAGAAATGAAAAGGCAAATTTCCAACGGTTTTTGTCTTGCAAATAAATCATGTCATTCATTCTCCAAAGTTGTAATGGAAAGGGAGAGGTGGGTGCCTAGAATACGGTCTATTTCCACGACAGCGGATTGGTAACCGGCCAGGGCCTGGTAATACCGGCTGTTCAGTTCGAACCATGCACGGCGTACGGAAATAACGTCCGTCTGGGTGAATAAGCCTTTCCGGTAGGCTTCATTGGCGCTTGTAAGTGCTTTTTCTGATGCGGGAAGGATCTCCTGGCGGATGGAAGTTGCCTGGAGGAAAGTCCGGGACAGCTGTTCATGTTGGCTGGCCAGATCTGCGCGCAGGGTGACCACTTGGGCCTGGCGCAGAGCGCCCACCTGCTCTAGACCGAACTGCCCGGCCCGGATGGCGTCCTTGTTTCTGTTTCGCACCGGAAGAGGGATGGAAATGGATGCCACTGCGGCGTTGTCGCCGCTGTCCAGGAAATGCCGGATTCCAGCCGAAGCGGTCAGGTCTATTTTTCCCTGGACCCGGGCCAGAGCCAGCTCCGCTTGACGCTTTTCGGCCTCCAGAGCAAACAGATCCAGACGTGGGCTTTGATCCAGTTGTACGGCCAGGTCCTCCCAGTTCCGCAGCGGAGCCACCAAATCCAGGGAACCGGAGATCTCGCCGAAGGTTGGTTCTGTGGTGTTCCACATGGTTGCCAGCTGGATTCGTTTTGTCCCCAGGGTCTGTTGGGCTGAATCCAAGGCCATGGTTGCCGAGAAAAGAGAAACCTCGGCCCGGTTGACCTCCACCGGCGAAAGGGAGCCGTTTGCAACCCGACGCCGGATATATTCCAGATCCTGCTCGGCCAGCCCAACCAATTCCTCGGTCAGGGCGATCTCCTGCCGGGCGGCGAGGATCTCAATAAACACCTGGGTCACAGCGGCCCGCAGGTCGATGGCTCGAAGCCGGGCCTCCAGACGAATAATTTCGGCATTCCAGCTAGCGGCTTCCCGTTTTTTGGCGGATTTGCCTCCCAATTGGAATGTCTGCGCGAGGAACAGGGTGTATTGGGCGGACGAGAATCCGTTGTAGGGGCCGGATCCCAGAAAATCCTCCACCTCCAAACCCAGTTCGGGGTTCAGCCCGCGGCCTGCCTGGTCCGCCCAGGCCAGTGCCTCGTTTTCTGCAGCGGTATACCCTTTCAGGCTGGGGTTGAATTCAAGAGCAAGGTCCAGGGCTTTCTGCAGGGTCAGTTGTATCCCGTCCAGATCAGGGGGAGTTTGGGAAACCTGGGCCAGAGCAGTCTCCGGCGACACGGCCAGTATAATGACCAACAGGATCATAAATCTGCCCCATCCTGTCGGGACCTGGCTTTTCCAGTATTTTTTCATCAGTTCACCTCGAAGTAAATACAGGGTTGAGGTGATCTGTCCCGGGCAACATGGTGCCCGAAAGACAGATCTGTCCTATGACAAAATTATAAAATCAGAATCAAAGGAGGTAATCAGCAGAGAAGGGGAAGACAGCGGTCCGGGAAGGCCTCTTTCAGCAAGTTATCGACTGGGTTGAAAACAAACTCCTGCCGCATTACAGGTTGAGTCAAAACGTCATTCATCAGGACGGCGGGATTTTGTTGGTCAACCGGGATGATAGTTACCCCGGTCCTGCTGGATTGGATGGTCGAGTCGAGAGCAAGGATCTGGCACGGATCCGCAGAACAATCCAGTTCATGACGGCACTCCGTGGAATCCTCACAAATACAGGAATGGGCCAAAATCCCCGTTCCGCACAGGAAAGGAGCCAGACACAGGGTCCAGATGGCCAAGGTTGTCATGGAAGTCCTGGTAATCATGGGCTTAATGTAAGCTCTTTCTTTTTGATCGCAACGGTTCAATCATATTTGGGTTGAAGGACAGCAATCTCAGTGCGTTGATGGTTACAAGGATAGTAGCGCCTGTATCGGCTAAAATTGCCATCCACAGGGATGTGGCTCCCAACAACGTGGTCACCAGAAATATAGCCTTGAGTCCGAGGGCCAGGCCGATGTTCTGGTGGATGTTGGCCATCGTCACCCGCGACAGGCGGATCAAAGCCGGGACATCGCCCACCCTCTCGTGGAGCAGCACCGCGTCGGCAGCCTCCAGGGCCACATCTGTTCCACCGCCCATAGAGATGCCGACGTCAGCCTGGGCCAGGGCCGGGGCATCGTTGATCCCGTCCCCGACCATGCCGACGTAGGCCTGGCCGTCATCGGTGAGATCCTTGATTATTTGCATTTTGTCAACGGGTACGGATTCTCCGGTAATGTGCGATTCATCTACACTCGACTCCCCAGCCAGAACAATGCCGTCGGCAGGGATTCGAGACCCGGGGCGGATTTCCACCGTTTGTCCAAGCACCAGATCGGAGGCCGGGATTTCATCTGTACCGCTGTCGGTTACTAACAGGGCGACTTTGGGTATGAACGCAGCCAGTGATTTTATTCCCTGACGGGCTTTGGTTGTGGCAATGGATTCCAGCAATTCCCCGACGGAGAACAGAAAGACTACCACACCGGCTTCAAGCGATTCGCCAATCAGAACTGCACCGATAACCGCCAGGGAGACCAGAGTTTCAATGGTGAATGGTTGTCGGACCCGAGCCGCAGCCCAAGCCTTGAGCACAAAAGGAGACAGGGGAATCAGGGCTGCCAGGGTAAAGAGAATCTGTCCCGCGACTGGCAGGATAAGCGAAAGGATCATGGCAATAGCCAATACGCTTCCTGCAAGGAGAACCTGTTTCCCTTTTGTGGTCCGATACCATGGTTTTTTCTTGTCCCTCGATTGGCTCTCCAACTTCTCTGAAATCCCGTACCCAAGCTTTCGGACAGCAGAGGTCACCGTGTTAACTGAGCCTTTTTGATCAAAAATTGTTAGTTCCAGGCGGCTCCGGGAATAGTTGACCCTTGTTTTCCGAACGCCAGGAAGGAAGCCATGATCGCATTTTTGATTTTTCCTGCGCAAGTGGGACAATCCATGCCCTCTAGTCGCTGTAGGTTCAAGGAGGACTTTCATATTTTCTGGGAGAACAGGCCATGCCCAACCAGACACCGGATACCGCTCATGAAATAACTATTGGGCAACTTGCGGCCCAGGCTGATACCAAGGTGCAGACCATAAGGTACTATGAGCAGATCAATTTGATGCCCAAACCGCGACGGACAGCGGGCAACCAACGGCGATACAGTGAGGGAAACTTGCACAGATTACAGTTCATTCGTCACGGGCGGGAATTGGGTTTTTCCTTGGACAGTATTCGGGATCTTCTGGATCTGGCGGATAACCCCGTGCAGCCTTGTGAGGATGCGGATCATCTTGCGAGAATCCACCTTGAGGAGGTGGAAAGCCGCATTCGGCGCCTGGAATCCCTGCGTGGTGAATTGAGACGGATGATTCAGGAGTGCCCAGGAGACGCGGTGGGGAATTGCCGGATTATCGAAGTGGTTTCTGACCACAAACTCTGCACTCAGCATGGCGGGGAGAAGCCGCGGCAGCCCTGATGGTGAGG
>JAOZJV010000068.1:0-2951 GCA_029935695.1 Candidatus Krumholzibacteriia bacterium
TGCCCAGCGTGATGCCCAGTGGATGGGCGGAGTTCTTGATTTTCTCGGCTGCAAGGTGGGGTACATCCTCGGCCAGATGACTCCGGAAGAGCGGCGGGAAGCCTATGGCTGCGAGGTGACTTACGGCACCAACAATGAATTTGGTTTTGATTACCTGAGGGACAACATGGTGCTGCATGCGGAACACCTCGTGCACCGGGATTTCCATTACGCCATCGTCGATGAAGTGGATTCCGTTCTGGTGGATGAAGCCCGCACACCCTTGATCATCAGTGGTGCGGTGGATAAAAGCACCCACCAATTCGAGGCATTGGCTCCCATGGTGGCCTCGGTGGTAAAACAGCAGGCCCGCATCACCAACGACTGGGTCAGCCAGGCCGAAAGAGCCCTGCGCGGCAGTGGGGATCCTGATGGTGACTTGAAAATTGATGATGAAACGGCTCTGGCTCTTTTGCGCATCAGCCATGGTTCACCCAAGAATCCCCGTTTCCGGAAGCTTTGCCAGATTCCGGGTGTTCTGGAAAAAATTCAGCGCACCGAAGAAGCCTTCATGCGCGACAAAGCCATGTGGGAGGCCGACAAAGATCTTCTTTATGTGGTGGAGGAAAAGAACAACCACGTGGATCTCACGGAAAAAGGTCGTGATTTGATGTCCAAACAGGATGCTGACTTCTTTGTGCTTCCTGATCTGGCCGAAAAATCCGGCGAAATTCAGAATGATGAAAATCTTTCCGAAGAAGACCAGGCCAAAGCCCTGGCCACTATTGAACAACAGTATGCCGAGAAAAATGAGCGCATCAGCAATGTGGACCAATTGCTGCGGGCCCACAGTTTGTACGCCAAAGATGTTGAATACGTTATCCAGGAAGGCAAAGTCCTCATCGTCGACACCTTCACGGGCCGTTTGCAGCCCGGGCGCCGATTCAGCGAAGGTTTGCATCAGGCCCGGGCAGCCAAGGAAGGCCTGGCGGTTCAAAAAGAAACCCAGACCCTGGCCACGGTGACGGTGCAGAACTTCTTCCGGATGTATTCCAAACTTTCGGGCATGACCGGTACCGCAGAAACCGAAGAGGCAGAATTCAACGGAATTTACAACCTGGATGTGGTGGTTATTCCCACCCATCGTCCCATCGTGCGTAACGATATGGACGATGTGATTTATAAAACCAAAAAAGAAAAATATAAAGCCATTGTTGGTGAAGTGGAGCGTCTGCACAAGCTCGGCCTGCCGGTTCTGGTGGGTACCACCACAGTGGAAGTGAGTGAGCTTCTGAGCCGATTGATGAAGCTGCGCGGAATTAATCACAATGTTTTGAACGCTAAACAGCACAAGGCCGAGGCTGAAATCGTCACCGAAGCCGGACAATTCGGGGCTGTCACCATCGCCACGAACATGGCCGGCCGTGGCACGGATATTAAGCTTCAGGCCGGGATTCTGGAGCTTCCCGAAAAATGGGCCAACGACCCCAATCTGACTCCCGAAATGTATGAAGGCCAGGACACCGGATTGATGATCCTGGGCACCGAGCGCCACGAAAGCCGTCGTATTGACCGACAGTTGCGTGGTCGCGCTGGCCGCCAGGGTGATCCTGGTGCTGCCATTTTCTTCCTGAGTCTGGAAGATGATTTGATGCGCCTGTTCAGCCCGGACCGTATCATCAAGGTCATGGACAAGCTGGGTGTCGAAGAAGGAGAGGTCATCACCCATGGCATGGTGACCAAAGCCATCGAAAAGGCCCAGGTCAGGGTTGAAACCCAGAATTATGAAATCCGGAAGCACCTTCTGGAGTATGATGATGTCGTGAACAAGCAGCGCGAAGTCATTTACGGCCTGCGGCGAGCCGCCGTGGAAGGTGACGACCTGAGTGAAGATTTTGATGGTTTCTTTGAAGGTGCCATCGAAGGTATCTTCTACGAATCGGCCAATGAGGATGATGCGCCTGATTTCTGGGACATGAAAACCATGGCCCTGAACTACCAGGCCACTTTCCTGATTCCTTTGCCATTGGAGAATGATGAGCATTTGACCACCGGCTTCGGAGCCGTCCTGGAGTTGCTCACTGAAAAGGCCCAGGAAAAATACCAGGCCAAGAAAGAGCGCCTCGGAGAAGACATCACCGGACAACTGCAGAAATACGTTCTTCTGCAGATTCTGGATGAAAAGTGGCGGGATCATCTTAACGAGCTGATTCTTTTACGCAGTGGCATCGGCCTGCGCTCTTATGGGCAGCGTGATCCCCTCATTGAGTACAAGAAGGAAGCCTTTCAGATGTTCACAAGCCTGATGGAGAGCCTTGGCAGGCAGGCAGTCAGTTTGTTCATGAGGGCGGAAATTGTGCAACGACCACCGGTGCCCGAGACCAAGGTGGAAAAGATGCAGACCAGCCACCAGGAAACATCGGCCTACGAACAGTCCAAGGCACCAGGAGCCCCTGCTGGCAAGGCTCCAGACCATCCTTCAGACAACCGTCCGGTGCAGCGCGACATGGATAAAGTAGGCCGCAACGACGACTGTCCATGCGGAAGTGGGAAGAAATACAAAAAATGTTGCGGAAAGTGAATACTGGACAATTAACTGTCGCTGTATTTGAATAGGACACCGTCAACCTGGACCAACTGCAAGGAAAAGCACCCTATGGATCCTGAACGCGATCGACTGAAACATTTGCTGATCATCCTGCTGGAAGCCCTTTCCACCACTGCGGAAGAGGGGCCACCCAGCCATAATCGCATCCAGGAAAAGGTTGCCGATGCTGGTTTGGATGAAGGCGATGTGCACGGATTGCTGGACTGGATCGAGTCTCACTGGAACGCTTATCGTGATCAGGGACTGGATCAGGAACCATTGCCCGAATCACCCTCAGAGCTTGCATTTCGGGTTTTTGGTGAAAGCGAACAGGACTATATAACCCATGAAGGTATTGGGTACCTGATCAAATTGGTCAACTCGT
>JAOZJV010000068.1:2961-3842 GCA_029935695.1 Candidatus Krumholzibacteriia bacterium
CTCTGCTGCAGTATTCGTCCTTTATCGCCATCAAGCCCATGACTTCTTTTGACCTGGAAACGGTCATTGAACAGGTTCTGTTCCGCTCTGAAAGGCCCGGCATGACCGGCGGGGCTTCAGAGGGTTTTGAAAGCCGGCATTAAGGCCGGTTTCCAATAGTTTTTTAGCCGGGTGCGCCCGGCTTTTTCTTGAGCATGCCCTTATTAGGGGAGGAATTCACCTTGAAGCTGATTATCGTTGAGTCCCCAGCCAAAGCCCGCACCATCACCCGGTTCCTGGGTAAGGAATACGAGGTTTCTTCGAGCTATGGACACATCCGGGATCTTCCCGGAGGTGCCAGTGAGATTCCCGCCAAATTCAAAAAAGAGCCATGGGCGCGTCTGGGAGTGAATCCTGACAATAACTACGAGCCTATTTATGTGGTGTCCAAGGACAGCAAATCTCAGGTGGCCGAGCTCAAGAAGCTGGTCAAGAAAGCTGATGAGATCCTGCTCGCAACGGATGAGGATCGCGAGGGTGAGGCCATCAGTTGGCATCTGCTGGAAGTTCTGAAGCCCAAAGTTCCCGTGCGCCGGATCAGTTTTCATGAAATCACCAAATCAGCCATCCAGGAGGCAGTGGACAATCCCCGGGAAGTGGACATGCAATTGGTCCGGGCCCAGGAAGGTCGGCGGATTCTGGATCGTCTTTTCGGATACAGCCTGTCGCCGGTGCTGTGGAAAAAGGTCCGCACCAAACTTTCGGCCGGACGTGTGCAAAGCGTTGCCGTTCGACTGGTGGTTGAAAAAGAAGAAGAACGCCAGGCCTTCCACGTGGCCAAATATTTCGATGTTGAGGCTGATCTGATCAGTCAGGATCTGCCCTTCACGTCCCGCTTGACT
>JAOZJV010000068.1:3852-10665 GCA_029935695.1 Candidatus Krumholzibacteriia bacterium
ATTGATGACACCAAAATTGCCGGCAGCAAGGATTTTGATCCAGACAATGGAGAGCTCAAAAATCCTCAGAGCCGTTTCCATCTGCATGAAGAGCTGGCTGGCCAGTTGGCCACCGCGACAAAACAACAGGTTCCCTGGACTGTGGACAGCATCACTCGCAAGGAAACCACCCAGCGGCCATCACCTCCGTTCACCACGTCCACCTTGCAGCAGGCTGCCAGCGGCCGCTTGCGCCTGTCGCCCCAGCGCGTCATGAGGGTGGCCCAGCGTTTGTATGAAGGTATTACCCTTTCAGGGGGAGTGCGCGAAGGTTTGATCACCTACATGCGTACCGATTCACTCACCCTCAGTGAAAAGTCCCTGGCCGAAACAGAAAATCTCATCCGCAGCCAATACGGCGCCGATTACACCGACGGCCCCCGCCGTTACAAAACCAAAAGCAAAGGTGCCCAGGAGGCTCACGAGGCCATCCGCCCTACAGATATTTCGCGCACACCCGAGCAAATGCGAAGCTATCTGGATTCCGAAGAACTGGGTGTTTACACCCTGATCTGGAACCGCACCATTGCCTCCCAGATGACCAATGCCAAACTGGATAAAACCGCGGTGGATTTCCTGGTCAAGACCAACGACCACATCCTGCATCTTCGTTCCAACGGCTCCATCGTCCGGTTCCCCGGCTTCCTCAAAGTCTATGGAGACAGGGGCAAGGATGCCCTGCTTCCTGATCTAACCGAAGGCATGAAAATTGGTGGCCCCGTGGCAGATCTTGCCCCGGGTACCCCAGCGGTTGAAATTTCCAAAGTGGAATCAGTTCAACACGAAACCCAGCCGCCGGCCCGTTACACTGAAGCCTCGCTCATCAAGAAACTTGAAGATGAGGGCATCGGTCGGCCGTCAACCTACGCCACTGTCATCAGCACCATCCAAACCCGTGACTATGTGACCAAGAAAGGCGGGGCCCTGATCCCGTCGTACATCGGTATCGCAGTCACCCATCTTCTGCGGGAGCATTTCAGCACCTATGTGGACACCAAGTTCACCGCGTTGATGGAATCGGAATTGGATCTCATTGCCGAAGGTAAATTTGATTGGATCCAATTCCTGGACCGCTTCTACCGTGGCAGCGAAGACAACCAGCGCGGGCTGGAAAAGGCCATTGAGGAAGAGTTGCCCAAGATTGAATTCCCACGCATCATGGTGGGCACCGATCCTAAAACCGGGGGTGCCATCGTCCTGCGCATTGGGCGCAATTACGTGTATGTGCAGGTGGAAGGCGACGAGGATCGCAGCGCCACTTTGCCAGTGGATTTGCTCATTGATGAACTGGACGCCCAGAAAGCTCTGGACTTGATTGTGGCCCGGGACAAAAGCAAAGAGCCCATTGGTGTGCATCCTGAAACGGGGCAGAATATCTACGCCCTGACCGGTCCTTTCGGTCCTTATCTGCAACTTGGCGAGCAGGAGGGCGACAAGAAGCCCAAACGCATCAGCCTTGGCAAGGGCACGGACCAAAGCAGCATCGACATGGAATTCGCTTTGCGTCTGCTGAGTTTGCCCCGGGAAATCGGGATCGATCTTGAGTCAGGTAAACCCGTGCGTGCTGGCCTGGGTCGGTTTGGGCCCTATGTGGAACTCAATCGGGTTTTTGTCAGCGTCGACACGGTGGACACGCTTTTTACCATCGGCATGGAAGAAGCCCTGGAGAAAATCCGGAACAAGAACAAGAAAACTGTCCTGAAGGAATTGGGAGTGCATCCGGAATCGGGTGAAGCCCTGCAGGTGCTGAAGGGGCGTTATGGTCCCTATGTGAGTCACCAGAAAGTCAATGCCACCATTGGCAAGGGCCGGGATCCTGAAGACGTGACTCTGGAAGATGCTTTGGCCTTGCTCAAGGAAGCTGCCGCGCGCAAGGGGTCAAAAAAGACTCGCAAAAAAGCGACCAAGAAGAAGACCACGAAAAAGAAGGTCACTAAAAAGAAGACCACCAAAAAGAAGGTGACGAAGAAAAAAGTCACCAAGAAGGCCCCTGCCAAAACCGGAGATTCTGAATGAATTCAACGGGAGCTGCGGTCACGGTTGTAGGGGCCGGACTGGCAGGGTGCGAGGCTGCCTTGCAACTGGCTCGCCTGGGGCATTCAGTGCGCTTGCTTGAAATGCGTCCGGATCAAACCACCGCCGCCCACGAAAGTGGGGATGTGGCAGAAATCGTTTGCAGCAATTCCCTGAAAAGCACGGTGTTGTCCACCGCTTCCGGCCTTTTGAAAAAAGAATTGGATCTGCTTGGCTGCCGTTTGCTGGAATGCGCCCGCAGTGCTGCCGTTCCTGCTGGCGCCGCCCTGGCTGTGGACAAAAAAGAGTTCAGTCGGTTGGTTCAGCTGCGATTGCAGCAGGAACCTCTGATTTCCCTGGAACGAACCCACGTTCATGATCTGCCCTTTCTGGAAAACCATTGCTATCTGCTGGCCACCGGACCTTTGACCACCCAGGCTCTGGTGGACCGCCTGGCTGAATTAACCGGGAAGCCTGCATTACATTTCTTTGACGCCATCGCTCCAACTGTCACAGCCGAAAGTTTGGACACGGACATCCTTTTCCGAGCTGCCCGCTATGGCAAGGGGGACAGCGACTATTGGAACGCGCCTTTGAATGCCGAACAATACGCAACTCTATACGAAAACCTCATCTCCGCTGAAAAAGCCGAGGTCCATGATTTTGACCGGGCCGATCTTTTTGATGGCTGTCAGCCTATTGAGGAAATTGCCGCCAGTGGCCCTCAGTCCATGGCCTTTGGTCCCATGCGGCCTGTCGGGCTGGATGATCCCCGCACCGGCAGACGTCCTCATGCGGTGATTCAGCTGAGGCAGGAAAACATGGAGGGCACCCTGTTTGGGCTGGTGGGTTTTCAAACACGCCTGAAATTCGGAGAACAGAAAAAAGTATTCCGGCAAATCCCTGGTTTGGAAAAGGCTGAATTTGTTCGGTATGGGCAAATGCACCGTAATTTCTATCTGGACACACCGCGGTGCCTGAAAAGAGATTTTTCGCTGCCAGAGAGGCCGGATATTTTCCTGGCGGGGCAAATGACCGGAGTGGAAGGTTATGTGGAAAGCATCGCCTCGGGATTGATGACCTCCTGGAAACTGGGGGCCCGGTTAAAAGAGTTCACTCTGGACCCCATGCCCGCCACCACCATGATGGGATCTCTGCTGGGGCGTTTTCTTTTCGACACCACCAGCCAGAGATTTTCCCCCATGAATGCCAATTTCGGACTTTTACCCGATCTTGTGCCCCAGGTGCGCGGCAAAAAACTGCGCAAGGAAGCCAAAGCCGAGCGGGCTGTTGGGGCAATGGAAAAATGGTTGGACAGCAACACTGCTGTCTTTGATTAACCCTGCCGGGGTATCACTTTTATTGGTGAAATGCGGAGGTGTGATGTTCGCTCAAGTTCTGGAACCTTATCTCCGGCATCTGGAAATCGAACAAGGGGTGAGCCCGCACACCACCGAAGCCTATGGCCGGGATGTGGCTTCTTTTCTGGAAACCGCCTGCGCTTTTGGTATTCTTCAACAACCGGTTAACGAACAGCAATTATCCCGGCTTGAAGATCAGCGAGGATTGCTGCGGGGCCATCTGGCCCTTTTGCGCAAACTGGAACGCCGCAGGACCACCGTGGACCGTCATCTGGCCGCCATCCGATCTTTTTACAAGTACCTGCTGGTGACCCATGTTTTGAAAAATGTGCCGGACAATCTGGGCAGCGGCCGGGGCGGACGTGAGCAGCGTCTACCCAAAGACCTCACTCTGGAATTAACCGAGCAGATGCTGGCTCAACCTGATCCCACCAGCTTGAAAGGCTGCCGGGACAAAGCCATGCTGGAAATGATTTACGGGCTGGGGTTGAGACTGGCGGAGCTGGTGGCTTTGGACCTGGGCAGCATTCAATGGGATGAAGGCCGGGTCAGGGTTTTGGGAAAAGGAAACCGGGAACGGATTCTTCCCTTGGCAGGGTGCGCCAAATCCGCTCTCAATGATTATCTTGAAATGCGCCTGGATCCGGATTTATGGTGCCGCTATCAAGAGGGAGTGGCCACAGCGCCCGAGCTGGCTCTTCCGGTTTTCGAAGGACGACGAGGCAGTCGCATTGCCCGGCGCACAGTCCAGAGCAGGGTGGCTCATTATGCCGGGGAACTGGCTGGGGTCAGCGGAGTATCACCCCACACCCTGCGGCACTGTTTTGCCACACACCTGCTCGAAGGTGGGGCCGGCATCAGAGTGGTGCAGGAATTGTTGGGGCATCAGAATCTTTCGACGACACAAATTTACACTCACCTGAGTCGGGGACGGCTGAAGGAAAGTTTTATCAACGCCCATCCCCGGGCCAGAAAGAAAAACAAATAAACAGGAGCAAGACTCATGAAGGTACGATCCACAACAGTCCTGGCCGTTCTGAGAGACGGCGTGGGGGCCATCGGCAGTGATGGCCAGGTGACATTGGGTAACACCGTGGCCAAGAACGGCGCGGTGAAAGTAAGGCATCTTTTCAAGGACCAGGTCATGGTGGGGTTTGCCGGCGGCGCCGCCGATGCTTTCACCTTGTTTGAAAAATTTGAAGGCCACCTGGAGCGATATCACGGGCATCTGAAAAGAGCCACCGTGGAGATGGCCCGGGAATGGCGCAACGACAAATTCCTGCGCCGTCTGGAAGCCATGATGATTGTCATGGACAGCAAGGATATCTACACTGTGTCCGGCAACGGAGATATTATCGAATCCGATGACAATGTTGCGGCCATTGGTTCGGGTGGGCCTTATGCCCTGGCAGCAGCCCGGGCCCTGGTTGAAAACACCGAGCTGGGTGCTGAAGATCTCTGTCACAAGAGCCTGAATATCGCAGGCAATATCTGTATCTACACCAACACCAATATCACCGTGCTGAAAGCAGTGCCTGAAGGAAACAGCCAATGAGAATCAAGCAGATCGAAAACAAAGCCATGTGGACCTGCCCGGAAATTGTAGAGATGCTTGACCGTTACATCATTGGTCAGAATGATGCCAAGAAAGCTGTGGCCATCGCCCTGCGCAACCGCTGGCGCCGCATGCAGCTTCCCGCGGATATCCGTGGCGAGGTGGTTCCCAACAACATCATCCTCATCGGCCCCACAGGGGTGGGTAAAACGGAAATCGCCAGGCGTCTGTCGCAAATGGCCGACCTTCCTTTTCTGAAAGTTGAAGCCACCAAGTTCACCGAGAAAGGTTATGTGGGTCGCGATGTGGACAGCATGGTGCGGGACCTTCTGGAAAACAGCATCTCCCTGGTGAGGCGCCGGGCCGAAGAAATTGTGCGGGATGATATCGATCAGTCCGTGGAAGACCGTCTGGTGGAAATTCTTTTTCCACCCCTGACGGGATTGGACGAAGACCCGGAGCGCAAGGCCCGCTGGCAACGCAGTCAGGAAAAAATTCGCACCCAGCTCAAGGAAAAAGTTCTGGAAGACCGCGAAGTAACCATCCAGGCGGAACAGTCTTCGGTGCCCATCGCCAATATTTTTTCATCGGCCGGAGAAGAATTTGATGCCTCATTCGGGGAAAGCCTCAAGGGACTTTTTCCCAAGAAAAAAACCACCAAAAAAGTCACTGTGTCCAAGGCCCGGCGCATTCTGCATGAATCGGAATCCGAAGCGCGACTGGACATGGACCAGATCCTGGCCCAGGCCATCGACCTGGTGGAAAACGGAGGCATCATCTTTCTGGATGAGATCGACAAGATTGCCGGGGGCGGGGGCGGCAGCGGTCCCGATGTGAGCCGTGAAGGGGTTCAGCGCGATCTTTTGCCCATTGTTGAAGGCTCTTCCGTCAGCACCAAGCATGGACCTGTGAAAACGGACCACGTTCTTTTCATTGCCGCCGGTGCATTTCACATGAGCAAACCCAGCGACATGATTCCGGAGCTTCAGGGCCGTTTTCCCATCCGGGTGGAACTGTCCAGCCTGACCGAAGATGACTTCCTGCAGATTCTGAGGGACACCGACAGCAGCCTGACCAAACAATACGAAGCCCTGCTCAAGGTGGACGGATGCACCCTGGAATTCACTGAAGATGCGCTGGAAGAACTGGCTCGCCTGACCGCGGAACTGAATAAACGCATGGAAAATATTGGTGCCCGCCGCCTGCAAACCATTTTCGCGCAGCTGCTGGACGAGCTTCTTTTCAATGTTCCGGTGACTCTTCAGGGAGCCGTCACCATTGATCGGAAATTTGTCACCGAGCGCCTGACGAACATCATCAAAGACGAGGATCTTTCACGGTATATTCTTTGAGTGGACAGGCTCGCACAATGGACTATTTTTGGCTCAAAGCTTTAATCTCTCAACTCTGACCCGGAGGATTTTGACGTGGCAAACAAGATGGATTTCCTGGCAATCGATGATCACAGTTATGCGGACCTGAGGGCCATCCTCGATTTGGCCAAGGCCCAGAAGCCCCTGGCACGCGACCACAAGCTGCCCCACACCCTGACCAACCATGTGCTGGCCTGTGTTTTCGCCAAGCCCAGCCTGCGCACCCGGGTCAGTTTTGAAGTGGCCATGCGCCAGCTTGGTGGCGAATCCCTCTTTATCACCGACAAGGAAATCGGCATGGGCACCAGGGAAAACGTGTACGACGTGGCCCAGGTCATGAGCCGTTTTGCCGATGCCATCATGATTCGCTGGTTTGACGACAACGAAGTTCAGCAACTGGCCAAACACGCCAGTGTTCCCGTGATCAACGGTCTGACCGATCTGACGCATCCCTGCCAGGTGATGGCTGACA
>JAOZJV010000569.1 GCA_029935695.1 Candidatus Krumholzibacteriia bacterium
GCTTCCCCAAACAGAATGAATCCGAACATGATATTTTCGGAGTGGGCCATGCCAGCACTTCCATCAGCGCGGCGGTGGGTTTTGCCGCTGCCCGCGATGCTCGCAAAGAAGACCACAGCGTCATCGCCGTCATCGGTGACGGGGCTCTGACCGGCGGCCTCGCCTATGAGGGAATGAACAACGCCGGACAGTTGAACACCGACATGATTGTCATCCTGAATGACAACAAAATGAGTATTTCTCCCAATGTGGGAGCCATTTCCAAATACCTGACCCGGATCACCGCCGGTAAGCATTATAACAGACTCGAAGCTGATATCTGGGATCTGCTGGGCAAGGTTCCCCACGGCAGCAAAGCCCAAATCCTGGCCGGACGGATCAAAGAGAGCATGAAGCAATTGGTGGTTCCCAACATCCTTTTCGAGGAATTGGGATTCACGTATTTCGGTCCCCTTGATGGCCATGACCTGCCTTTGGTCATGCGAACCCTGGAAGCAGTCAAACGTTTGAAGGGCCCCATCCTCATCCATCTGATCACCAAAAAAGGCAAAGGGTACCGGTTCGCCGAAGAAGACGGGGTGCGGTACCACGGCGTGGGCAAATTCGACAAGGCCGAGGGTGTGAAGGTTGTCACTCCGGTTAAGCCCTCATACACCAGTGTTTTTGGTGATACATTGCATCAAATGGCTGCCGAAGACTCCAGGATTCATGCCATCACTGCGGCCATGCCTTCGGGAACGGGACTCAGTGCCCTGAAAGAAAGTTTTCCTGATCGTTTTCATGATGTGGGCATTGCCGAAGGTCATGCCATCACTTTCAGCGCGGGCTTGGCCAGCGCCGGACAACGGCCCGTGGTTGCCCTTTATTCCACTTTCCTGCAACGGGCTGTGGACATGGTGATTCACGATGTGGCTCTGCAGAATCTGCCCGTGATTTTTGCCATCGATCGTGGAGGAGTGGTGGGCGAAGACGGCCCCACGCATCATGGTGTTTTTGACTACACTTTCATGCGCATGGTCCCCAACATGGTGGTGATGGCTCCCCGGGATGAAGATCAGCTGCGGCATATGCTGGCCACAGCCATGAAGCGAACTGAAGGTCCCAGCTCTCTGCGGTATCCCCGCGGCGCCGGTGCTGGGGTTGCCATGGAAGGCAAACCCACAGCTCTGCCCATTGGAAAATCTGAAACCATGGCCGAAGGCAAAGATGTGGCCATCCTTGCTGTTGGATCCATGGTCTATCCAGCCCTTGAAGCTCGGCAAAATCTGGCCAAGGCCGGCATCACGGCCCAAGTGGTGGATATGCGTTTCATCAAACCTCTGGATGAAGACTTGCTGGCCGAAGTGTGGGAAAAATTCGACAAAGTGGTCACAGTGGAAGAAAATGCTCTGGCGGGTGGCTTTGGCGCGGCAATTTTAGAATGGTCTGCAGCTCATGGACACCCCACGGGGCCCAGGGTTCTGACCATTGGCATTCCTGATCAATTCCAGGAACATGCTTCCCGTCAACAGCTGTTGATGGATATGGGATTGTCCGGTGATGGAATCTCTCGCGAAATAGAAAAATTCTTTTCCCAGGGAAGCGACCAGGCCCGGACCCAGAGTGCATCATGAAGACGGCCAGCTTGAAAGTCCACCGGATTGGTATTTTTGGTAATCCGCTGAAAACGGAACTTCCTCCTGCTGTGCAGTCAATTTCCTCCTTATGCGAAGAGCAAGGGGTCAAGCTTTTTGCCTCCTCCGATTTGGCCGGATCCCTTTCCAGGGACATCCCCGTTCTGTCCAACGACGATCTGGTGGAATCTGTGGATGTGGTGATTGCCTTTGGTGGCGATGGCACCATGCTGCGTGCTGCCCGGGTCCTGGGCCTCACGGGTGTGCCCCTGCTGGGAATCAACCTTGGCTCATTGGGGTACCTCACCGATGTACCTCTGGGAGAGTTGCATCAGGCCGTTTTGGCTCTTATCGAAGGTGATTATCATCTGGACACCCGGTCCCGGGTTTACTGCAACGTTTTTCGTGATGGCCAACTGTTTGCCACCACCAATGCCCTGAATGATCTGGTGGTGAACATGGGGCCTTTGCCGAGGGCGCTGGATATGGAACTGATCATGGACGGGGACTCTCTGGGGAAATTCCTCGGTGACGGAGTCATTTTCAGCACCCCAACCGGGTCCACTGCCTACAATTTGAGCGCGGGTGGTCCCATTTGCCATTCCGCAGTTCCCTGTCTTTTGGTTGCTCCCATTTGTCCTCACAGTTTGGGCATGCGGCCCCTGATCGTTTCCTGTGATACAATGGTGGAACTTCTTCTTCATGAGACCGGCGAAGGAGCCGTGTTGACCGCCGATGGTCAAAAAACCCACATCCTGGCCAATGGCGATCGCCTGGAATTCAGGGAAGCGGATCATGAAGTGAATCTTGTCAAATTTCCCCACAGCACATTTTACCGGGTTATGCGCCACAAACTTCATTGGGGTGGCCCCACCCGCCGTGGCCGGATGGGTTCCTGATGCTTCGGCAGCTGCGAGTGGCCAACCTGGCGTTGGTGGATGATCTGGTCATTGGTTTTGAAGATGGCATGACCATGCTCACGGGTGAAACCGGTGCGGGAAAAAGTCTCATTGCCGGGGCTCTTAATTTGTTGGCTGGAGGCAAAGGCGACAAGCGACTCATCCGTGAGGGTGAAGATCTGGCCATTGTTGAAGGTGTATTTGATCTGGCCCATCGTCCTGAAGATTTAGCAGCCTTTGCCTCTGCGGGTTTGCGCATTGGCAGTGATGGTCTTTTGGTGCTGCGGCGCGAACTGAAGCGCGAAGT
>JAOZJV010000570.1 GCA_029935695.1 Candidatus Krumholzibacteriia bacterium
CGTGGTGGTTTGCTGGCCCGTTGAATCCAGAATAAATTAAAAAAACGGCCGTTCCATCATGGAGCGGCCGTTTTTATTTGAAACTGTCCGGGACTTACCGGTACAAGCTCTTCAGGCTGTCAAAGCTGGTAGACTGGGTCGACACGGGCACAGTCTCGCTGTTGACCACAAACACGGCATCGTCGGGACCGCCGGTGCTCTGACGCATTTCAACCAGTTCACCGGTACCACCATTGACAAGGTAGCAGGGCACTCCAGCAATACTGGCAAAATAAATGGGCTTGATAAACAGACCGGCAGCAGTGGAAGCATCGGAAACAACAGCCTGGAAGGTCATCACTTCAAGAGAACCTTCAGAAGCAAGAACGGGAATGTCAAAACCAACAATGATTTCACCAAAACGGCTGCCCACGTTGATGAACTGGGTGGGGAATTCGATGCTGCTGGTGTTGATGACCATGGGGCCATACGCCATCAATTTCATTTCAAAACCGGCAACTGTAGGAGAAGTCAAGTTGCTGATGACCACATGCAGGTCCAGAGTTGATCCGGCGGGAGCATCGGCAAAATGGTCACCATTATCCATGTAAACACCAACATTGTTGTCAGAGTCACTGTAATCGGCAAAAGCGGATCCGGCGAAAGCAATGGTCAGAACGGACAGGACGATGAGTAATTTCTTCATGAGTGCGCCTCCAATGGGGTAGGTTTTTTCTTTGAACACCAAGAACCGGGGGAAATCCTCGGCTTGTAAACTGGAACTTCATCTGGAACGATATGGAATTCTTTTTGGGGACACAATACAAAATACTAAAATAATTGGTTTAAATTGATTTTTTCTTTATATGACCACTTTTGCCTGTTTTTGTTTTGTTTATTTACCTTACAATATGACTAAACTTATACATTTCCTGGATTATTTCAGCAAAGGGGGTACCCAGAGAAACCCAAACGACTGTGGTCGATTGTCTCGTAAATTCTGGGAAAATTAGGGTCTAATTATGCAGAAGCCTGACGCCGTCCAATATACGCTGTAAGATTATCCACTGAATCCAGATTTTCCGGGACCAGATCCTCATCGGCAACGGTCATTTCAAAATCCTGCTCCAGAAAAGCCACCAATTCCATCACGCCAACCGAATCGATGATGCCACCATCGAGCAGGGACATGCTGTCGCTCTCGAGAGGACTCGCATCCCCGAATAGAAAATTCTCAACAATGTACTGCCGAACTGATTCTTTGATTTCCATAATGTCTAACTCTCCCCCGTTGATAATTATTTTGTAAGATGCCGCCAGGTAATTTTGTCTCCCGCCAAAACTGTTTCACTGACCCGCTTTTCGAACCCGGCACCAAAGTCATATTGTAACATACGCCCCGTTAAAATTCCAACAAAAGCCATGTTGTCCCGCACACTGGAAAGCTTTCCGGCCCTCCATTTGCGAAGCAGAGCTGCAATTCGGCTGGGCTGCCACAATTCCCATCCCACAAGATCGTGCACCTCAAGGTACTGATCCACCATCTCCAGGCCAAACGGACCCCCAAAACTCGAGCTGTCGGGAGCCCGGTAGGGTTGCTTGGGTCTATTTATGATATTAACGGGCAAAAGATCCGCCACACTATCCTTCAAAATAGCTTTTTCGACCAAAGACTGCAGCTTGGCTGAGGCGGGAATAGTCCCGGCAAAATCTGCCAGATTATGGTCCAGAAAGGGGAAGCGGCCTTCAATTGAATGGCCCATCAGCATGCGATCGCCCTGGCTGCTGAGCAAATAGCCCGAAAGGAAGGTGCTCATTTCCACATACTGGGCCCTGGCCACGGTTCCCCAACTGGAAAAATCTCCAGGCAGAGAATTTAAGAGACGTTCCTCTGCCGGCCCGGCAGGGTGACCGGCGGCAGCCCCTTCGGCGAGGAAATTGGCCACCGGAGCAGTGTTCGCCCATCGCGGGCGGTGGGAGAAGAAGGGGTCTTCAGGATTGTCCAAACCGGCACCGTAGAATTTACGGCTGAATTCCGGAGGCGACTGGGCCAGGTAAGGATACAGCCGGGCCAGCAGAGCGGAGCGGGATCTTGAAGCCTGGTCCCGGCTCCAGAATTTGCGCACCTTGGCTTCGCGGAAAATATTATAACCCACAAAAATTTCATCGGCGCCCTCTCCCGTGAGCACGACTTTGAATTTTTCCTGGTTGACCAGCCCGCTGAGAGCGTGCAGGGGCGCTGGGGCCGTGCGCAGCAAAGGAGCTTCCGCATGCCAGACCACATCCTGAAACCGCTGAGCAATGTCATCGGCCCCGGTGGTGATGATTTCATGTTCGGTGCCGATGTGCTCGGCCATGGCTCGCTGCCACGGAGATTCATCGTAGGCCGGGTCTTCAAAACCCACCGAAAACGTCTTCAACCGATGGTCTGTGTAGTGGTGGATGATGGCCGAGGTTGCTGATGAATCCAGACCACCAGAGAGGTAGGCACCCACCGGAACATCGGCCCGCAAACGAATGGTGGCCGCTTCCACCAGTTTTTCCCGCACCTGAGAGGCCAGAGTGGCAGTTTCCTGGCGGGAAACAAACCGTGTGTCCTCTTTCGCTGGTAAAAATGTGGGATGCCAGTAACGGCGAACCCGAACGCAGGAGGGCAATGGAGCAGGCCCCGGTTGGCCAAATGAATTATCTCCCACGAAAGCCACATGCCCCGGTGGCAATTGGGACACACCCGAAAATGCCGTGGCTGTGCCGATGTTGGCCCAATACTGAAAAACTTCCCCCAGGGCTCCGGGGTCCAGCTCAGGTTTAAAACCGGGAAAGGCTCGCAGGCTTTTG
>JAOZJV010000571.1 GCA_029935695.1 Candidatus Krumholzibacteriia bacterium
GGCCCTGACCATTGACGATGCTCCCAGCACCACTCTGACTCCGGGCATTCTGGATCTCCTGGAAAAACACGGAATTCACGCCACTTTTTTCATCATCGGGCAAAAGGCTGCCGGCAACGAAGAGCTCATCACCCGCATCAAAAAGGCCGGTCATGAGTTGGGCAACCACATGGTGGCAGACGAGCCCAGTATTATGCTTTCGGAACAGGAATTTACCGAAAACCTTTTGGCTGTGGAAGAATTAATTGGGCCTTTGGGAGAGAAGAAATGGTGCCGGCCGGGTTCTGGTTGGTTTTCACCGAAAATGGTGAAAATTGCCCACCAGCTGGGTTACCGGTGCTGTTTGGGTTCTTTGTATCCCTTCGATAATAAGCTGCGCAATCCCGCGTTGATCCGGCAGGCGGTGTTGGCCCGCATTTATCCAGGCGCCATCCTGATTTTGCATGATGGAGGGCCCGAAAGAGATTACATCATCCCTCTGCTGGATGCCTTGATTCCGGATTTGCTTTCTGAAGGATATGAATTCTTAACCGTCAGCGAGCTTCATGACCTGGAAATGGATGAGTCTTTCCCGCCAGCACAGCCGCTCCCCTGAGGGTCCAGAACGGGTCGCAATATCTTTGAGGGTTGTCCAGGTGCTGCGACAAGCCGCCAGTGACGATAACTGGCATGTCCCCATAAGTTTCCAGCAACCGGGATATGGTCCACTCCACTCCTCCGCTTCCGGTGAGCCAGGCACCTGCGGTCATGGCTTCTTCGGTATTCTGTCCCACCACG
Organism: Candidatus Krumholzibacteriia bacterium; assembly: GCA_029935695.1. GTDB lineage: Bacteria > Krumholzibacteriota > Krumholzibacteriia > LZORAL124-64-63 > LZORAL124-64-63 > LZORAL124-64-63. The sequence goes on from JAOZJV010000571.1 coordinate 778, forward strand.
GCAGGGCATTTCATAAAGGGAAATTCCTCCAGCATTGCCCCATGTAATGCTAATTGCCTGGCCGCGAAGGCCATACCCGGAGCAATCAACCCTCCTTCGAAAATGCCATCCCAAAGGAGATCAAACGTGGTGGCCGTGCCGGCATCAACAATCAATGCTGATTGCAGACCGGAAGCCATGGCAGCAGCAACATTGCAGAATCGATCAGGCCCCACAGTGTGTGCTTCTTTGAGTTCATGGGGAAAAGGGAAAGATCCATTGCGGGCCACAACCACCAGATCAGGCAAGTCGGCCAGGAGTATTTTACTTATTTCAGGGATAACTGAAACCAGAACCGCCCCGTTTGTATCATCAGGAACAAGATCCAGGATTTCAGCTGAAAACAAGGACGGATCAGCTAGCAACTTTGTGGGGACAGAGCCCAGAATCACAGGACTTTCCGTTGTTTGGTCGGGAGAAAAATTCTGGTTCTGAAAGTTGGGCAACGGCACTTCTTCTGCCCACCGCACCAATTTGACCTGTGTGTTTCCAGCGTCAATCACCACCAGAGCCATGCTTATTGACCTCCTTCACCCGCAGGCAGCAAGTGCACATCTCCGGCATAAAAATGGCTGGTTTCTCCTGCTGAATTTTCCACCAGCAAGGCCCCTTCAGGTCCGATTCCCAAAGAACGGCCCTCGTAGGATTTCCCTCCGGAGAGAATATTCACCTGTTTGCCCAGAAGGCAATCCAGAGCGGAGAGTGAGGCTTGCCAGGGCAACCAACCCTCTCGGGCAAATCGATCGAACTCATCTTCAACCCGGCGCACGATGCACCCGGCGATGGCTCCCGGTTTGTGCTTCTGGCCGGTCTCCAAAAAGATACTGGTGGCAGTGGATCTTAGCTGGGAAGGAAAATCATCACTCTTATTGGCGATATTCAGGCCCATACCCGCCACCAGATAGCATTCGCCATGGCCCACTCTTTCCAGCAGGATACCACCCAGTTTTCTCTCACCAACCCTAATATCGTTGGGCCATTTGAGGCGGGCATCAAGATTGAACTCTTCGCGCAGGGCCATCACCACCATCAGGCCAAGCCAGACGGAAAACCCTTTTTGACGGGCAGCCGGATGAGGAGGAATGACAACAGACAAATGAAGCCCGCCGCAATCGACCCAGGAGCGTCCCTGGCGTCCGCGGCCGGCAGTTTGGTGTCGGGCCACCACCACGGTGCCCCGCTGAAGTTTTTCCATGGGTGATAACTGCGCCAGGTCAAAGGCCCGCCATCCCCAGTTTTCCCATTGGCAAAGACGCCCCAGAGCCGAGGGCCCCCGGCCCAGCAGGAAATCATTGGTGCTGGGCACTTCTTCCAGCAAAAACAGTCTGGCCCCCTTGCGACGAAATCGCACACCGGATTCAAAGATATCGAGACCGAACCAGTCCCGGCTGATGGGTGCTTTACCCAGGGGTTCAAACAAAATGATGCCTCATTTCGGCTGCTCCATGTCCAGTCCCAGGTCCAAAGCGGCAACAGAGTGTGTCAGGCGCCCCACCGAAGCAGCATCCACCCCGGCTGTGGCATAACCGCCAATGGTTTCCAATTTAACATTTCCCGAACTTTCGAGCAGTGTTTGGGAGCCCGCAGCATCTCGCATGGCCACGGCTTTTTCAGTGTCTGCAAAGGAGAAGTTATCCAGCATGATCCACTCCACCTGCAAATTTAAAACCTGTCTGAGCTGACTGAAATTATCCACTTCCACTTCGATTTCCAACCCGGGAAATTCCTGCCGGCTTCGAGCCACCAGTTGCTCCACCCTGCCCTCGGCGGTGGCCCAGTGGTTATCCTTCAACATGATACGATCATACAGCCCCATGCGATGATTGGACCCTCCCCCACAACGCACGGCATACTTGGCCAGATGGCGATATCCGGGCAGGGTCTTGCGGGTGTCCAGAACTTTGCACGAGGTGTCTCGGACCTGCTCCACATACTGGGCTGTCAGAGTGGCAATGCCGCTGAGATGCTGCAGGAAGTTCAGCAGAGTGCGCTCACCG
>JAOZJV010000572.1 GCA_029935695.1 Candidatus Krumholzibacteriia bacterium
AATCAGCCCGGGTCTGCCATCCAGGACCGGACCATCTACGAGGATGTAGAAATTTTTGCGCCCACTTTGCATCGTCGCAATTGCATGGATGACCGGGACTACGAAAACTACCGGGAGATTTTCCGGAACATGGCTGCCTTTTTGCAACCACCGGATCTGATCATCTATCTGCACTGCAAACCGGAGACAGCTTTGGATCGCATCAAACAACGGGCCCGCAATTGCGAGTCGGACATCCCCCTGGATTTCCTGGAAGACCTGCATGCGGCCTACAGCGACTGGATTGAACGGGCACCGGCCCTCTGTCCGGTGCGCACCATCGACACCGAAGTGGTGAACTTGCGGGATGACGGACAGGCCCAGAAGGATTTGTTGCAAATGATCCGCACCCTGCATCTTGAAAAACACCAACGACAAACGACGGCATGATAGCCTCTTTACCATAAGGAACGATAATGAACACCAGCCAATACCGACCCAGTGATCTGTTGCGGGGCTCCGACATTCCCGACGCACTGCTCAAAGCCCTGCCCAAAACGGATTTGCACTGCCATCTGGATGGCTCTTTGCGTATGGAAACCTTCATGGAGTTGGGACGGGCCCAGGGCATGGACATGCCCGATGATCCGGCTGAGGTGCGCAAAAAATATTTCCCGTCGGATCGTGAATGCAGCATGCATGAATTCCTCAGCCACTTTGATCACACCCTGGCAGTGATGCAGGATGAGGCCAATCTCGAAAGGATTGCCTACGAGCTGGCCACCGACTTTGCCGCCGATGGGGTGTGGCGCCTGGAAGTGCGTTTCTGCCCTCTGCTGCACAAAGAAAAAGGCCTGACTGCCGATGGAGCCGTGGCTGCCGTTCAGGCGGGATTGCGCCGGGCCGAAGCTGAAACGGATATTCGCACGGGCATCATCGTCACCGGTATTCGCACCATTGAACCGGCCGCTTCCCTGGAATTGTCCAAGCTGGCTGTGGCCTGGAAAAACCGTGGAGTGGTGGCCTTCGATCTGGCCGGCGACGAGCAGGATCATCCGGCCAAGCTTCATCAGGCATCATTCTACCATGCCATGAACAACAACCAGAACCTGACCATTCACGCGGGGGAAGGCTTCGGGCCCGAGTCCATTCACCAGGCCCTGCACCGTTGCGGCGCCAACCGCATTGGTCACGGCACCCGCCTGGAAGAGGATCGCGATCTCATGGCCTATGTGGCGGACAACCGCATTCCCCTGGAAGTTTGCCTCAGCAGCAATCTGCAAAGTTGTGTGGTTTCCGATTTGGCCCTTCATCCTTTCCGTTTCTACTTGAAGGAAGGATTGCGTGTTTGTCTGAACTGCGACAATACGCTTTTTGCCGACACCAGTCCTTTGCGTGAGCTGCGTCTGGCGGTGGACACCTTCGATTTGACCTTGCTTGAAACAGAACATCTTTTGCTCAACGGCTTCAAAAGCGCTTTCCTTCCCGAAGCAGACAAGGGCCCCATGGTTCAACAGGCTCTGGCAACCATGACCAGCCTGCGCGATAAATTTGATCTCGACGCTTTGAAGGAAGGCTCTTCATGAACGAACGATTGAATCTGCTTTCTGAAAAGTGGCGGGATCGTGTGGCCGAAGCCGTGCAATTTCTGACCGACAAGGGTTTTCAGGGAAAAGTCGGTCTGGTTCTCGGCAGTGGCCTCGGCAATTTTGCAGATGCTGTGGACGACGCCCAGGCCGTGGATTATGGGGACATCCCCGGTTACGCCACCACGTCGGTGGCCGAACACACGGGCCGTCTGATTTGTGGCACCGCTGCTGGCGTACCGGTCATTGTCATGCAGGGACGCTTGCACCCCTATGAAGGGTTGCCTGCCGAAGAGCTGCTTCTGCCCACGGCTGTCCTGGCCTGTCTGGGTATTGAAACCGCAGTGGTGACCAATGCTGCCGGCGGGTTGAATCGTTTTTATACTCCGGGTGATCTGATGGTCATGCGTGACCAGCTCGATTTCCATTTCAACGATCCTTTGCGGGGATTGCTGACCCATCCTTTTGCTCCGGTGCCTGAAGCGGGACAGCCTTTGCTGCCTTCCGCCAAAGAATTGGCTGCTCTGGCCACCATTGGCCGCAGCGGTGGTGTTTCTCATCTTTTTGACCCCGATTTGGCGAAATTGCTGGTGGAAGCTGCCGCCGAATCAGGGGTGCCCATGCACAGCGGGACCTATGTGAGCATGTATGGCCCGCCCTACGAGGCCAAAGCCGAAATCGGTATGCTGCGCCGAATCTCCGGCGATGCCGTTGGCATGTCCACCGCTCCCGAAACAGTGCTTTTGAAACGATTGGGCGTCTCTCCCGTGGGATTATCCTGCATCACCAACCCAGCTCGTGAAACGGGGCAACCCCAATTATCTCATCAGGATGTGGTGGATGTGGGCATCATGGTGCGGCAGCGCATGGCCAAGCTCCTGCTGGCATTTTTGCCAAAAGTGTAGAATTACCGGCCGAGTGGACATTCAATCCAAATAATGCCATATTAGCCTCACGAAATTCGCCCTTCAAAACCACTTTGTCATGAACGGGAGTCTGAAATGCGCCGTTATCTTGTTGCTGGAAACTGGAAGATGAATATGGGACCGGGCGCAGGCCGTGAGTTGGCCGCCGGGTTGCAGGAATTATTGCAGGGTCGCGAGCTGCGCGGCGATGTCCTGGTGTGCCCTCCTTATGTGACGATTCCGGCTGTGGGCGAGGTTGCCAAAGGTGAGCCCGTATTGCTTGGCGCCCAGAATTGCGCCGACCAGGAAAAAGGTGCATACACCGGTCAGGTTTT
>JAOZJV010000573.1 GCA_029935695.1 Candidatus Krumholzibacteriia bacterium
TTGAGCCAAGGCCCTGGCAAAGAGCACCAGTTGTCTTTCACCTCCACTTATCTCATTAAAAATGCTTTGTTCAAGATGGCCAATATTTAAATTTTCAAGAGCTTTAAGGGCCAGAAAACTATCAATTTTACCTGGGGTGGAAAAACGACTCATGCGGGCAGTGCGCCCCATCAGCACCACTTGCAAGACCGTGAAAGCTAACAAACCCGAATGTGTCTGGGGAACGTAGCTTATGTGTTGTGCCAGGTTCAAGCGGGACCAGTGGACCAGATTTTTCCCTTCATAATGAATGTCACCCTCCAAGGTGGGCAAAATGCCAAGCAATGTGCGGAAAAGAGTAGTTTTTCCGCTGCCATTTGGCCCGAGCAGGCACATGACTTCACCCTTTGCCAGAGTAAAATTAATTCCCCGCCCAACAACGCAACGATGGTAGCCAACAGCCAATTTGTGAGCTTCCAGCAGTTTCACCTTATCCTCCCTGTGCGTCCAAGCAACCACAGAAAGACGGGAGCCCCAACCAGCGCAGTCAAAATCCCCAACGGTAACTCAATGGCAAAAGCCGTGCGGGCCAAAGTATCCGCACCAACCACAAAAGTGGCGCCGATCAAAAGAGATGCCGGCAGAAGTCGTGAAAATTCGGGACCAACCAACAGGCGGGCCATATGGGGAACCACCAGGCCCACCCAACCGATGACACCTGCCACTGTGACGGCGGCCGCAGTAATCAAAGTTGCAGAGACTACAAGCAACAGACGCATACGAACAATATTGATTCCCAGGGTAGTTGCTTCCTCGTCCGAAAGAGACATCAAATTGATTCGCCAGCGCAATAACACCATGGGAACAAGGCCAAGGAGCACAAGCGGGCCGGCCCAAACCAAATCTCCGGGCGTGATGGCATTGAGTCCGCCCATCAACCAGAAAGTGATTGCGGGCAATTGCATGCTTGGGTCCGCCATGATCTTGAGTATAGAGATCCCCGCACCAAGCAAGGTGCCAACAGCCACTCCTGCCAACACCAAAACCAGAACCGGGTCGTGTCTTCGAACCCGCGCTGCGGTCAGCCAAACACCACCCACAGCAGCCAATCCACCACCGAAGGCCATAATTTGAATCCACATGACTGGCAGGCCGAGAAAAGTGGCCAATGAAGCACCCAAGCCGGAACCTGCAGAAATCCCGAGAATTCCAGGTGATACCAGGGGGTTGCGAAACATACTTTGGTAAGTACAACCGGCGGCAGCCAAGGCCGCGCCAACCAACAGTCCACCAAAAATTCGCGGGGCTCGGATTTTCCAGAGAACAACCATGATTTCATCAGGCAAATCCGTTGAACCACCTGAAAGACCGGCAAAAACAGCCTGGGCAATCTCGCTTGGATGAATGGGGAAATGTCCCACGCAAAACGACACGAAAACGATGACAGCAGAAAACAAGATCAGTAAATTCATTTGGCCAATGAGGGGGGATTTGATTTGTTTCATGAATTCCCCAACAGTCTATTGAGCATCGCCTGGCCTGGATTATAACCGTAGAAAAGTTGATAAAATCGATCAACCTGTTTTGAAAATTCTTGGTCCAGTGTGTTTTTTGAGAGCAACGCAGACAACCAGCGAACTCCAATTAACCTGTTGATTCCCGCCGGACCATCCAACCAACCGAAAGGAAGGCTTGGAGCCAGATACAGGCGGCGGGCCTTCACTGCCGGCAGACTCGACCACGGAGAATCGACTTGGGCTCGTGCAAAGAAATTTTCATCCTGAGTAATGATTACATCAGGATTCCAGTTCAATATTTGTTCCATGGATACACGTGCCAAACGGCCTCGACCTGATGATGCCACATTGAGGCCACCGGCAGCGTCAATGACCTCAGCATTGATGCTGCCAGCAAGGGCTGTCTCCAACCCGTCATGTCCTCTTGCCAGATATATTCGGGCTTTGTTACCCTGCACGCCTTTCATTGGCGAAGCCACATCTTTTGTCAGAATATCCTTTGCTTCAGACGCCAAATGCTCTGCCCGTCCGGACACACCAAGCAGAACTCCCACTTCCCTCAGTTGTTGGGGTATGTCCTGCAAATTCCCATCGATCAGGACATACGGAATTCCAGTTTGAAGATGTCTGCGTCGAGCAAAAGACATATAAGCAGCATCCACATTTCCGGCATCTAGAATGAGATCAGGGTTCAATGCCAGCAAAGACTCCAGCGGCACAGTACCCCCTCGCCCATTGAGGTTCCCCAAAAAGGGCAAGTTGCCAAACGCTGGGCACAAATAGGTTTTTGCATCTGCACTTAACTTCTGGGGCCAACCGAGGAGTTTTTCTGGGGCGAGCACATATGTCAGTACACCTGCGGGGGCACCTGCGGCAAAAATTCGTTGGATTTTATTCTGCTCAGGTAAATCTCCAAAAATTGTAACCCGAGACTTTTTCAACGATTCCAATGCCAGTGCTCCGCCATAGCTGGTAAGCAGAATTGATGCTGCCAGGAAATTGCGCCGTCTCATGGTGACCTCAATACGTGTAATTCATGTTGGAATACCACTGTCGTCCTGCTTCTGGAAAACCCTCGTCATAGGCATAGTTTTCGTCGAATAGGTTATTCACTCCCATTTCCAAACGCAGCCCCTTTTGGGAAAATGGTTTCAAACCAATTTTTAAGTCGGCACGAATAAAATTATCCGTTCCGTACAGCCCGTCGCTTGTGCTTGTCCTTCCGGATTCGAATTTCACAGATGCAGTAACAGTGAATGCGGGTTGAAGTTGCCAGTCCACATACGTGAAGAAGTTGTGTGTTGGGA
>JAOZJV010000574.1 GCA_029935695.1 Candidatus Krumholzibacteriia bacterium
GGGTGCACCAAGATTCTCTCGCCGTTCATTATGCCGCTGCTGTGGGGGTTGATCATTTCGGTGGCTCTTTACCCCGTATTTCTGAAGCTGAAAGGCTGGCTGGGGGGGCGCAACAGCTTGGCGGGAGGCCTCTTTATCGCCGTGAGCCTGATCCTGATTATTGTGCCGACGGTTCTCCTTTCCGACTCCATTATCACCGGCGCCACCGGTCTCAAGAACGGCATGGAAGCCGGTACGCTGACGGTGCCGCCGCCTTCGGAAAGTGTGAAGGATTGGCCGGTTATCGGGGTAAGGGTCCATGGTTTCTGGTTGCAGGCTTCTCATGGTCTTGAGGAACTGGGTACCAAATACAGTGACCAGGTTAAAGGTTTGGCGAACTGGCTGGCCGGTACCATTGCTGCCATGGGTGGAGCGCTGGTGCAGACAATATTTTCTCTGATCATTGCCGGCGTTCTGATGATGCACGCCATGGGTGGTGGTCGTGTGGCTTACGTCTTTGCCGATCGCCTGGGTGGTGAGCATGGCCGTGAACTGGTCACGATTTCCATCGCCACGATTCGCAGCGTAGTGCGCGGTGTCCTGCTCGTGGCCATGATCCAGGGGCTGATGGCTGCTGCCGGACTCTGGTTCGCCGGTGTGGCAGCGGCCGGTTTCTGGGCTCTTTTGGTCATGATCGTGGCCATTGTGCAATTGCCACCGATCCTGATTCTGGGCCCCATCGCCGCCTATGTTTTTTCGGCCAACGACAGCACGACAGTTGCCGTGATTTTCCTGATCTGGAGTTTGATTGTGAGTGCTGCCGATGGTTTCTTGAAACCGATCTTTTTGAGTCGCGGTGTGGCTGTCCCCATGTTGGTCATCCTGGTCGGTGCGATCGGTGGCATGATTTACGCCGGAATCATCGGGCTGTTTCTCGGTGCGGTTATTCTCTCGCTGGGCTACAAGCTCACGGAAACCTGGCTGGGAGAAGGTCCGAGTCGGGATGATGAACAGCCTGCACCCGAGTAGTTGATTGTGGTTTAACCGAAGGTTGGAAGGAGACTATTCCATGCTGAATATCGCCCTGTTCGGTGCTCCCGGTGCCGGTAAAGGTACCCAGTCCGAACTGCTGATGAAGAAGCACAGCTTGGTGTACATCGCCACGGGGGATATCCTGCGCCAGGAAATCGCCGACGGTTCCGAATTGGGCCTGGCAGCCCAGTCAATTATTGAAGCCGGTGGCCTGGTCTCCGATGAAATCATCGTCCAGATCATCGAGAAAAAAATCATAACCAATCCGGATGCTGCCGGATTCCTGTTTGACGGGTTTCCGCGTACCTTCGTCCAGGCCTACATTCTGGAGGGCCTGCTGCTGAAAATGCACACGTCCCTGACATGTCTGCTCAGTCTTGAAGTGACCCCCGAAGAGTCATTGAAACGTCTGCTGAATCGGGCCAAGACTTCGGGCCGCAGCGATGATACCGAGGCTGTTATCAAAAACCGTCTGAAGGAATACGAAGAGAAGACGGCGCCGGTGGCCCAGTTCTACCAGGATCAGGGCCTGTACTTTCCCATTGAGGGCGTGGGTTCCATTGAGGACATCAACCGCAAGCTGGAAGAGGTCGTCGAGCAGGAATTGCGGAAGGTGCTGTTTAATGTCGTGCTGCTCGGTTACCCAGGCGCGGGTCGTGGCACCCAGGCACGTAATCTGGCCCGTGAGTACAATCTGGTCTATCTGTCCACTGGCGAAATGTTGAAAGAGGAGATCAAGCAGGGCTCAGTGGTCGGTAAAAAAGTGCAGGCTGTTTTCGAAAAGGGTGACCTGGTGCCGGACGAAATCGTTATCAAGCTTATCGAAAGACAGATCAAGGACAACCCCGAGGCCAATGGTTTCATCTTCAAGGGATTTCCGCGCACCCTGGTGCAGGCGTACATCCTGGATGGTCTGTTGCGCCGCATCAACTCGTCGGTGTCGTTTGCCGTGGATATTCAATGCCCGACCCTGGAGCTGATCAAACGACTTGATGCCCGGGGCAAGACCGAGCGCAGCATGAGTTATGATCGTGAGACAACGACCATCGTGCATCGCCTGGAACAGCATGAGAAAGTCTGCCTGCCGGTGGTTGAATATTACCGCAAACAGGGCAAGATGACGGTGGTTGATGGTGACGGTGTGCCGGATGAGGTTTGGGGCCGTATTGAAGGGCCAGCGGAAGAGGCTTGGCGGAAGGCGCGGTAGGGATCCAACTGGAATCCCGGCTAGCCACCCCGTCGACAAACCGCCTCCACAAACCGCGACTTCAACTGCTCGTTGGCCATGGCCATCTTCACCGGTGGCAGCTTGAGCACTGCCCCGAGCAGGGCTGACAGGGCCCGATGACTGGCCATGACCTGATTGTCGAAAACCAGATTCTGCAGCTTTCCCCGCTCAATCGCCATGCGCACGAACCGTTCGGCGTTGTTCACCGGTGTGATGACCCTGGCCGCACGCGGCGTCAGGGAAATGCTCTCTTGTGAGCAGGACCGCACACAGACGCCGCATCCGAGACAGACATCCGGATCTAGGCGCGCCGCCTTGCGTTTGGGTTTGTGCGAATCGTTGGCTGAAACCAGGGCCAACGCCTCGACCGGACAGGCCTCTACGCATTTGCCACATCCATTGCACGACTCGGCGTCAATTTCCGGCAGATAATTGCTGGTGTGGACCGGATGCTGGTGGGCAAATTTCCGCGAGGCAAGCAAGGCTTCACAGCAACAGCCGCAGCAGTTGCAGATGAAATTCACTCGCTTCTGGACGTTCTCCCCAAACTGCACCAGACCCCT
>JAOZJV010000069.1 GCA_029935695.1 Candidatus Krumholzibacteriia bacterium
TCTTCCACTGAAGGCGCATGACCGTTGACCTTATCACCAGGTTTGCATACAACCTTGTAACTGCCTCCGGAACGCACGACGCTCATTTGTTTTTCACCAGGTGCAATAAGGATACGGCCGGGAATGACTGTGTCACCATCTGCGGCTTCCTTGACCTGCATGGGCACCAACTCATCCAGCCGTTCGGCAAAGAGCTTGGTGAAGCCGGCCGGCATGTGTTGCACGACGACAACGCCCGGTGTGGTCACAGGGAACCCCTGAACCACTTCGCGAATAGCTTCGGTCCCGCCGGTGGATGCGCCGATGACAATAACCTGGTTGGTGCTCGAGGCCAGAGGACGCTGCTCAGGTGGTTTGGCGGGGCCAGACGGCTTGCGGCCTTTCCACTGGGATACGTTGGCTTTGGAGGCGATTTTTACCTTGGCGATCAGTTGCCCCATCATGGCCGACAAACCCTGGGCCAGATTGCTCTTGGGCTTGGTGACAAAATCCACCGCACCAGCGCCAAGGGCTTCCAGGGTGATGCGCTGTCCCCGCTCCGTCAGAGCGCTGACCATCACCACCGGCAGAGGGAACTGAGGCATCAACTGCTTCAGAAATTCCACTCCGTCCATTCTGGGCATTTCCACGTCCAGAGTCAGAACATCCGGACGCAATTTCATGATTTTATCTTTGGCATTGAAAGGGTCGGTGGCGGTGCCAACGACTTCGATGCCCGGGTCCATGTTCAGTCCGGTGGACAGGATTTCCCTGACCAGGGCTGAATCATCAACAACAAGAACTCGGATTGGATTTGCCATGCTCAGTCCCTCTCCATGGTGATCAGTTCCACCCAGAATCCTCGGATGTTTTGATGTCCAAAAGTCGCTGGATATCGAGAAGTACGGTCACTGCTTCACCATCACGCCCAAGGCCGGTGATGTACTGGCCGCCGGTGGCACTGACTCCACCCTGAGGCGGAGGTGAGATATTGTCCTGGGTGATGACCCGAACCTCATTGACCCGGTCCACAATCATGCCGATGGTCGAGGTTTCCAGAGTGACCACAACCACGCAGGTGCGATCATCGTATTCACCTTCGGTCAAGCCGAAGCGCAGACGCACATCAATAACCGGCACCACATTGCCGCGCAGATTGATCATGCCTTTGACAAAGTGCGGTACATCAGGCACCACGGCGATGTCCTGCAATCCGACGATCTCGGTCACGTGCATGATATCAATGCCGTAATCCTGGCCGTCAATTTCAAAAGTCATGAACCGGTCTTTCTGGGCATCTTCATAGAAATCGTCGTCCAGTTCATTATCCAAATCGTTTGCGTATTCCAAATCCTGAGCCACAATCGACCTCCGTTTTCCTATACCAAGGCCACAGGTGATGTGGCGGTATTGGCCAAAATTGTGGCCACGTCAAGAATCAGACTGATGCGGCCGTCACCAAGGATGGTGCACCCGCTCACACCGTGGGGCGAACCCACGTAATCGGACAATCCTTTGACCACCGTCTGCTGCTGGCCGAGAATTTCGTCCACAAAGAGAGCGGCGCTGAAGCCGTCATTCTCCACAACCACGAGAATGCCTTCGTCCAATTGATCGAACGAGGGCTCAATGCCATACATGTTGTGCATGCGAACCACAGGAATCATGTCGTCCCGCAGTTTGACCACTTCCACCCCGTCGGGAGTGGTGGTCACCTGAGCAGATGTTGGCCGGAATGCTTCCCGGATCGAAAGCAGCGGAATGTTGTAGGTGGATTTTCCCACCCGAACCAGCATGCCTTCGATGATGGCCATAGTCAGGGGAATGCGCATTTTGAACTGGCTTCCCTTGCCCATGGTGCTTTTGATATCCACTTTGCCGTTGATTTTTTCGATGTTCTTTTTGACCACATCCATGCCCACGCCACGACCGGAAATTTCGGTCACGGCCGCAGCAGTGGAGAAGCCGGGTTCGAAAACCATTTTGAACACGTCTTCATCCCGCAGATCGCTGCCGTCGCCATCCACCAGGCCTTTTTCAATGGCCTTGTTCAGAATGACTTCCCGCTTCATGCCTTTGCCATCATCACTGACGGTGATCCACACCTCTCCACTTTCGTGGCGGGCTTCGATGGTCACGGTCCCCGACTCTTTTTTGTCGGTTTCAGCGCGTTCTTCGGGATTTTCCAAGCCATGGTCAATGGCGTTGCGAACGATGTGCACCAGGGGGTCAGAGATCATTTCGATCACTGTCTTGTCCACTTCAGTGTCTTCGCCCTTCAGCTCAAGGTTGACCTTTTTACCGGCTTTGATGCCGGTGTCATGAACCAGGCGAACCATCTTTTTGAAGGTTCCGGAAAGAGGCACCATGCGCACGGACATGGCCACATCCTGCAGGTCGCTGGTGATGCGGCGCAAGTGGTGGGAAGCCTTCTCAAGGTTTTCAAACTCATGACCAATGAGGTCGGGATTGCGCGTGACCATAGCCTCGGCAATGACCAGCTCGCCCACCAGGTTCATGAGGGAATCGAGTTTTGAAATATCCACGCGGATGCTGCCGGATGCTTTTTTGGTGGCAGGTGCAGGGGCTGCCTTGGTGCCACTGCCTTTGGCGGCGGTGGCAGCAGCAGGCCTGGCTGCTGGAGCGGCAGGTGCCGGCTTGGGGACTGCGGCAACTGGCTCGGTTTTCAACTCGGCCGCAACCTCGGGCACAGCGGCAACCGGCGGTGCAGGCTCAGGTTTTTTCATCCCTGCCAGAGGAATAAATCCGGCCTTTTTCGGGGCTTGCGAAGGTGCAGGTGGGGTAGGGTTCGGAGCAGCGGATTCACCCTGAAGAAAGGCATCCAATTGTCCCTGGAGGACCTCAAGTGGGGCTGCATCACATTCTCCATCGTCCCCCAGCTCGCCCACGGCTTTTCGCAAGGCATCCACCACGGCAAGGAAAATGGTCAAAGCCTTTTCATCAGCTTCGATTTCACCCTCCACCACTTTTTCCAAAGTGGATTCGGTTTTATGCGTCAGTTTTTCCAGATGGGTGTAGCCCATGAAGCCGGAATTGCCCTTGAAGCTGTGCAGACAGCGAAGTGCTTCGGCCAGATCGACATCATCGGCATTACCGTTCAGCGCCGATAGCAAATCCTGTTCAGAAGAGTCCAGAAGTTCTTCGGCCTCTTCCATGTATTTGGCGTGCATCTCGGGAGTGATTTTGATTGCGGGAAAACTGGGCCCCTCATCCACTTCAGGTTCTGGATCTGAGGGAACAACCTCAGCCACCACAGGAGCTTCAACCTCTGCAATGACTTCCGGCTGGGCAGGAGCGCTGCCGGGATTCAGTTTAGCCTCGATGGAAACCTGCAACCGGCCCACCAATTCATCCACTTCAACGGTAAAAGTATCGTCCTTGCCGGACTCCACCAAATCGGCCATGGTTTTGCGCAAAAGATCGATGGTCTGCAGCAGCAGAGTCACATCCGGACCTTCCAGACGGGCCTGTTCCTTGCGAAAAATATCCAGCAGGTTTTCGGCTCTATGCGTCAATTTGACGATGCAATTCAACTCCAGGAAACCCGCGCTTCCCTTCATGGAATGAAATAGCCTGAAAATGCTGTTGATGGTCTCCAGGTCAACCAGACCATCTGCCGTTGAACTCTGTTCCAACTCAACGAGTTGGGGCTCAACGTCATCCATCATTTCTCCGCCTTCTTCGACAAAAGCTTCAAAAATTTCAAGATCTCCATCATCAATCACGGCATAGCTCCCCATTTAAATTTCTGTTGATCACCGGGGGGCATTGGGCCTCCCGGGTACAGGGTTTCATGGGGATTGATTCGGTTGGAAAACGTCAGACTTAATAAATATTAATGAAGAACCGTGATTTTTAAAACCGAGCGAAGCCCTTCGATCTCCATGGTTGCCCAGTAAATACCAGCAGCCACCAGGGCTCCCGAATCATCTTTTTCATTCCATACATATTCGTTGAAACCAGGATCCGGTTGGACCTGTCCCAGGTCACGATAAGCCACTTCCCGACCCTTGGCGTCGTAAATGCGCACCACCACCGCCGAAGTTTCCTCCAAATGGTAGCGCAGGTACACATAATGATCGATGGAGGGATTGGGGTAGGCCAGGAACATGCCCACGGCCTGGCCTGAACTGGATGAAGGGTTCCACAAAACACTGGCTTCAGGATCCAGAACCACCGAGACCACAGGAGCAGAGAGCTCGAAAATGGCTGATGCGGTGCGGCCAATCAGGTGAATACTAAAATTCTCCACCCCTGCCGTGGTCGTCACCACCACCGGAAAAATATTGTTGAAGAGCCTGTCCTGAACCTGTCTGAGAGAAATTTCCAGCCTGGTTTCGGCTCCGGCATCGCCATCTGCCACCTGGTAATCGAATACAATTTCCGGGTTGTAGTTGGTTTCAAGATAAGGCCAGAAAAAACTGTCCAACTGCTGACCTGAAAAACTCTCGGCCAGGGTGATGAATTCTTCGGTGGTGACGGTGCCTCCGGGACGGCCCCCACCATTGGCCCAATCCTGAACCAGGGCAAAGAATGCCGTATCTCCCATGCGCTCACGCAACATGTGCAGAATCCAGGATCCCTTGTCATAGATCACCCGACCGGGAAAGACCGGCACCGGATCGTAGACGGGTCCCTGAAAAGCCCAGGTGGCATCGTCACGCCAGAAGTCGAGATAGGCCAGATAGTCTTCCCGCCCACCTTTGTGTTCCTGCCACAGAGCCTCCGTGTAGGTGGCAAACCCTTCGTTCAGCCAGATATCGGCCCAGGTGTGAGGCGTCAGGCTGTCACCAAACCACTGGTGGCCCAGCTCATGCACAATGAGCCAATCCCGGGAACCGTCACCGCGGATGGAGCGGTGGCCAATGCTGGTCACCGTGGTGTGCTCCATGGCCCCGGACCACAGAAACTCTGCATGCCCATATTTTTCACCCTGGAACGGGTAGGACCCAAAGTGGCCCTCACAAAATTCCATCATTTCGCACATGGGGGCAAAATCCACCAGCGCATCGTCATAATCCAAAGGAAAAACCCAATGCCGCAAAGGAATGCTGGAGCCATGAGGGGTGTCGCACTGTTCAGCCTGAAGCAGATAGTTGCTGACCGCCACCGAGACCAGATAGGTGGGCATGGGATAAGCTTCGCTCCAGTGGTAGGTCTTCCAGCCTGGTTCGGCGGGCTCTTCCAAAATGAGGGTTCCGTTGGAGACAGCCACCAGTGTATCGGGCACGGTGATGCTGACGGAACTGAAAGCCTTGTCATCGGGACGGTCTTTGCACGGCCACCAGTACTTGGCGTAGGCCGGTTCACTCATGCTGGCAACGCAGGGCGCATCATCCTGATTGGTCCGGTACATCAGCCCCCGATCACCATGTGGTTCCCGGGGATTTCCCGAATACTCCACCACCAGGGAATCAACCTGACCACTGCTCAGCGCGGCGGGCAGTTGAACGACCACCGAGTCACCGTCCATTTGAGTGAATTCCAGCTCGCTCCCATGATAAACAACCCGATCAATACCCAACTGGGTGTCCAAATCGAACACAAAGTCCTGAAAATCAGGCACCAGGGCGGAAAATTTCATTTGAACGGTGCCTTCAAGGCTGGCTTCGGCTGGATTGATGCGCAGATCCAAACTGTAGCGCAGAACATCATAGTTGGCACTTTGGGCAGCGGCATCGCCCAGGCTTCCGTCTTTATCACCGGGTGATGTTTTGGTGGACTCAAAACGCTGGCGATTTAATTGGTGCAACCCGCCTTGATCCTGGGCCATGGCCCCTGCAGCCATCAGGTTCAAACCCAAAAACAGGCAAAACATTCTGGAAATACTCACTGGTGACACCATGGTCGGGAAAGCCTCTTTCAGAAAAAAATTGCTCTGCAAAGTTCAGCCTGAGAAACGTAACACAGGAGCCAACCTAAAAGCCAGCCCTGCATCATCCTGCACCGGAAACAACCTGCTGGCCGGCCGGCACCGATTTTGTGATCCAGGTCCCGCCTCCAATGACAGCGCCTTCGCCAATGACGGTGTCGCCTCCCAGAATGGTGGCGTTGGCATAAATGGTGACGCCGTCGGCCAGAGTGGGATGCCTTTTCCCACCTTTGACAAGACTGCCGTCATCATTGCGGGAAAAACTGAGAGCCCCCAGAGTAACGCTCTGATAAATTTTCACATGCTCGCCGATTTCCGTGGTCTCACCAATGACCACACCGGTGCCGTGATCCATGAAAAAATACTTGCCGATGGTGGCCCCCGGATGAATATCCACCCCGGTTTTCTGATGGGCCCATTCGTTCATGATGCGTGGCAGCAGAGGCACCCCCATGCGGTACAGGGGATGTGCCAGCCGGTGCACCGCGATGGCCTGCACGCCGGGATAACAGAGAATGATTTCTTCAATGTTGGCCGCCGCGGGATCACCTTCATAGGCTGCCGTCACATCGGTGTCCAGCAGTTGCCGAATGACAGGCAACTGCTCCAGATATTCCAGGGAAGTGCGGCGCGCCATGGTTTTCAGGGTGGCGGCCCAATCTGCAGTGGGTTCAACATCCCACAAGGAAGTACAATGGCATTTCTTTTTGTAACAGAAGACCAGGGTTTGTTCGATCATGTCGGCCAGATGCCGGTTCAGCAAATCCAGGCGGGCCCCCAGCAACAATTCCAGATCCGCATCGCGGGGCACGGGATCTCCATGATAGCCCGGGAAAATAATGGCCAGAAGTTCTTCCAGAATAGCGACCACCGCCGGCTGGGATGGCAGGTCTTTTTCACCCAGCCGGTTGATGCCGCCCAGGTCCTGATAACTGCCGGCCATGCTGGATGTTAATTTTCTCAGCCGGTCCACCCGGTTTTCATTGGTCATCACATCGTTCCTTGCCCATTGATCAATTCATGAATTCAGAAAAAAGATCGGTGGAGAGATAGCGTTCTCCAAAATCAGGAAGCATCACCACCATGCGCTTGCCCGCCAGGGAATCATCGGCGGCAACCTGCAGGGCGGCCACCAGAGCTGCACCCGAAGAAATACCAATGAAAAGGCCTTCTTCACTAGCTGCCCGGCGGGCCATGAAAATGGCATCGTCGTTGGTCACGGTGATCACTTCATCGATCAGCCTGGTGTCCAGATTGTCCGGAATGAAACCCGCCCCGATGCCCATGATTTTGTGCGGGCCGGACTTTCCTCCGGAAATCACTGGTGAGGCTTCGGGTTCCACCGCCACAATCTTGAGGTCGGGATTCCACGTGCGCAACTGACCGCCGCAACCGGACAGGGTGCCGCCGGTGCCCACGCCCGCCACCAGCACATCAATGCGACCATCGGTGGCCTCCCAGATTTCCCGGGCGGTGCCACGGCGGTGGGCATCAGGGTTGGCCGGGTTGCTGAATTGATCCGGCATGAAAGCTCCAGGTGTTGATTCCACCAATTGCCGGGCCCGCTCCATAGATCCTTTCATGCCCAGGGACGCCTCAGTCAGAACCAAAGTGGCTCCCAGGGCCTTGAGCACCGCGCGGCGCTCCAGAGACATACTTTCAGGCATCACCAGAGTGATATCAAATCCCTCGGCAGCGCAGGCAAAAGCCAGACCGATACCTGTGTTGCCACTGGTCGCTTCAATGACCCGACCGCCAGGTTGCAGAAGCCCATCGTCCACTGCTTGCTCGAGCATGGCCACCCCAATGCGGTCCTTGACGCTGCCCATGGGGTTGAACGATTCGAGCTTGGCCAGAATTTCAACTTTTGTTTTGTTGAGCCGATTCAGCCGAACCAGAGGTGTGTCGCCCGTCAGCTGGGCGATGTTGTCATAAATTTTTCTTCTCATGGCGCCTTCCGGGAAGGCCCGGTGGACCCCGGCAATGCCTACAGGCGGGTCGATTCCAGGCGATTCAATTGGTCACGATCACCCAGCACGATCAGCATATCGCCAATCTGCATGATGACTTCAGGGCCGGGGTTGAAAACCATGCGGCCGCTGGGTTTTTTGATGGCAATAACAATCACGTCAAAACCCTGACGGATGCCGGAATCCTTGATGGCAACTCCATCAAAACCGGATTTTTCGCTGACCTTTAATTCTTCGAACATCAGGTCCATGCCGCTGGTCTGGGTCGCAATATCCACAAAGTCGTAAACTGTTGGCCGCAACAGAGCCTGCACAATGCGCATCCCTCCAATAGCATAGGGAGAAATGACGCGATCGGCCCCTGCCCTGGTGATTTTTTCACTGGCGCTTTCATCGGTGGCCCGGGAAAGAATGTACAAATCGGGATTTTCCTTCCGGCACATTTCCCGAGCCGAAAGAGTGATGTAGAGATTGTTGACATTGTTGGACACCACCGCCACCAGCCCTTTGGCCCGGGTGACACCGGCTTTTTCCAGAACCCGGTCTTCGGTGGCATCGCCTTCCACCACCAGATACCCGATTTCAATCAACTTCTCGGCCACTTCGGGATCACCTTCGATGACCACAAAGTCCACACCCTCGCCTTGCAGCTCTTTGCACAGAATTTCCCCCATGCGACCATGACCACAAACCAGATAGTGACCTTTCAACTTTTCCACTTCACGCATCATGCGCTGCCTTCCGAGATACCGTTGGATGGACCCTTCGATGATGACCCGACCCACCGCACCGAGGGTGTAGGTCATCACGGTCAAACCACTGATGATGAGAAAAACCACGAAGAGCTGACCCGAGGCGTCCAGCTGGTGGACCTCCTTGAAGCCCACCGTGCTGACGGTGATGACAGTCATATACAGAGCGTCCAGAGGCGTAAAATCCTCCATCACGCTGAACCAGGCTGTACCCAAAAACAGCACCAGCAGCAACAGGGTCACACCCTTGCCGACACTGCCCATATTCAAATCCGTTTTAAGCATCGTGCCTCCATTCACACTATTTGATCCTAAACCCTTGCCACCGAGGAGAAAAGGATCAAATTATACAAAGTTGAAAAATACGGTGATCAGGGTGGTTTTTTCGGAACATGACGCGGATTATCGGTTATAATTGGGTCCAGGATTCGATTTTACCCGGAGCGACCGCTCTGGATTCACACAGGAAGGTTCCCATGCGTTACGCGATCGTCCCGCTGCTGGCGGGTTTAGTTTTGAGTGTATTGTTGGCTGGTGCAGCAAATGCCCAGGTTCTTCATCTGGACAAGGAAACCATCGATTTTGGTGTGATGAACCAGCATGAAAGCCGCGACACCCAGCTGACCATCACCAACAAGGGCGGCGGCATGCTCATTATCTCCGAGGTCAAGGCCGACTGTGGCTGCACCGTGCCCACCCTTGACCGGAAGCAGTTGGCCCCTGGGGAATCAACGACTCTGGACGTCAATTTCAACAGCAAAAGTTTTCACGGTCAGGTGACCAAGCTGGTTCATATTTTCAGCAATGATCCCAACAATCCGGACAAAATCTTTTTCATCCAGGCCGACGTTTTTTCGGCCCTGCTGGTTGACCCCGTATCCCAGCGCCTGGGATTCAGCCAATCTCCCGTGGGGGAAAGCGTCACCCAAATGGTGACGTTTACGGCTATGGAAGCCCCAGAGCTCACCATTCAGGCCACCAAGAGCCGTAAAAATCTCTTCCAGGTCAGCGTGATCAACAACTACGAAGACAATCCCCAGCTCAGCGCCCTTGTCATCACCGTTCCCGCAGATATGCCCAGCGGGCGCCAGCGGGACAACGTGCGGGTCAAAACCAACATCGAAGGCCACGAAACGGTGGATATTGATCTTTCCGCCTGGCCCGTTCTGGCTTTGAGCACCAGCCTGGACAAGGTCAACTTCCGGTATAAAAAAGATTTCACCAAGGCCATCCAAATCACACCCAATGTTAAGGGCCTTGTATTCAAGGTCACCGGTGTGGAATGCGATCTGCCGGAAATCAAGTACACCATTACCGAGGCCATTGCCAACAAACAGACCACCATCCGCCTGACGGGCGCCCCCATTGACAAGGCCGATCCCCGGGCCGTCAAAAAGAAAGGGCGCATCACCGGCACGCTGACCATCCACACGGATCTGGAAAATCTGCCCACCCTGGAAATTCCGGTTTCCTACATGATCAGGATGTGACCAGGGAATGAACCAAAGGGTAACCTTTCAGGACCAGATGGATTTTTGTCTGCGCCAACCGCTGATTCAAGCCTTTGGTTTGGTGGCCGCAGCCGTGATTGTGGCCGGTTTGAGCTGGGGACTGCGCACTGACAGCCTGACCTGGAAAGCCGACCCCACCACCTACGAAATGGAACTCAGTGCCCCTCTGGTGGAAATGAACGAAGCCCTGCGCCTTTTCGATGAAGGCGATTACCTTTTCATCGACACCCGTCGCGATGCCGCCGAAGCCGAAGTCACCATTTCCGGAGCCTTCATCATCCGCGAAGCAACCTTTGACGATGATCTGCTGGCGCTGATGGATGACCTCTATCCCGAAGACCCCATCATCCTCTTTGGAAACGGCGAACTCTCCGGAGTGTCCAATGTCACCAACCGCCTGCAAACCCGTGGCTACGAAAATATTTTGATTCTGCGGGTGGGCGTCAAAGGCTGGCAGAAAGCCGG
>JAOZJV010000575.1 GCA_029935695.1 Candidatus Krumholzibacteriia bacterium
ACAGTCCAGAACTCGTGCATGGGACAAGGATTATCCTCGTCACACAGTTCGAAACCCAACAGGCAGCGGTTGAAATTTTCCAATCCTTCCACCGTATCAACTATTTGCTCCAGACTGATCTCATTCAGCGGTTTGGCAATTCGGTAACCCCCGTTTTTGCCACGAACCGACTCAATAAAACCTGCCTCACGGAGGCGGCCCATCAACCGGCCGAGATACTTATAGGGGATGGTCAACCTGTCTGAAAGGCGTTTGACGGGGCACAGATCAGCCTCCGCAGTGGCCATGAAAACCAGACAACGGATGGCGTATTCAGATGACATTGACAGCTTCAATTGCTACCTCCGGGTAGCAATTTGGTTGAAATCATCTGAAGTGCAAGAAAAAATTGATCAGGGAGCTTCAAATTCTACGGTCCCTTCCTCCACCACCTGCCCTGGCACTGCATTGTAGGAGACCCACTCATAGCGTATGTCCCTCACAGCAGCCACAACTCTGAAAATTGAACCGACCCCATCGGGCATGATTCGCACCGTACCATCCAGTTCATACATTTCCACATCGCCGCCGTCTTCGTCCGCAAAGAAATGATGCTCGGAAAGCGGTTGGTCCTGGCGATAGTAATACCAGTGATTTAGTATGCTTTCCCATACCTCAATGGTTGGGTCGAATGGTGCCGTATATCCTTGAATTGTGAAAGTATTAATTATGTAATAAGTCCAATCGGAATGGTAGGGAATCTGAACGGAATCATTGATACGATCGAAAACGCTGATGAAAAAATATCCGCTCTGGGGAACCTGCTCATTGTATAGATCTTCCATAGGCGCATTGGCTTTTTCGATGGCCACCACGTACAAATGCCTGACCCGGGAATTCTCATTGGTGTTGGGACCCTCCAGAGCATTGGTGTAACGAACAGTCAGATTGCGCGTCACATCGACCACTGCATCGGTGCGCAGGGCGGCCCGGAAACGGACCTGAATGGCAAACCGATCCGCCAGTGCCCAGGTGGCCTCCCGTTCCATGGAGCTCATTTCATTCACATCATCCATGGTCAGGGCACTCAACCAGGCATTCACTGCGCTTTTGGTGGGCGGTGAACCGGCTTCAGGGCCGATGAGCTCTTCAGCCAGATAAACCATGGCCGGGTCGTCCAGAACTTCGGGAATATCCGATGCATTCAGAATGGCCGAATCGGGGACCACCCACTGGAAGGTCTGGTTCAGGAAGCCATCAGCATCAGTCTGGGGCAGCGGAACATCAAGGGTGTGGTACTGCCGTTCAATTTCGTCGGTTTCGTACATGCCAAGGCTGTAATCCATGGCCACCCGCCAGGAAATGTCCAGTTCGTCGGGATCTGAAGTCTGGGCCAGCAGAGTGACCAGAACCGTGTCGCCGGGAGCAGCCTCAGGCGGATCGATGATTATTGCATAAGGCCGCACCTTTTCCTCAAGGCCGAAGTGCATTTCCTCGTCAGGAAATCCATCACTGCAGGCACTCACGCCCACCACCACCAGCAACAACAACATGCCCAGTCTGATATTTCTCATGCCATCGCTCCTAAAATTCCACGCGCACACCCAGGGCCGGAATCATGACCCAGCCATAGGTCTCGCGTTTGGAGTGGTCGAAATTGTAGGTGTAGCCTTCGGGGCTGTTGTAGATGAAGTAGTTGGCGTTCTGCAGATCCAGATACACGGTCCAGACAGTGCTGCCTTTGATAAATCTTTTGTCGATTCGCAAATCCGTGCGGAAGTAGGGCTCCACCCGGTCCGAGTGGTACTGCCCTTCCACCGGCACATAATACCCGTGGTCGGCATCGAATTCATACTGGTTGCCGGTGTACCCCATAATGGGTGTGACGGGTACTCCGGAAACGTACTGGATGCGTGAACCGAAGGACCAGTTGCGGCCTACTTCCCATGATCCCACCGCTTCCAGGTGATGGGTTTGATCCATATCTGACAGATCCCAGGAAGATGCACTCCAGGTGTCGCTTGAGCCCGGATCCCTGGCAAAGCGGCGCTGGCTGCGGCCGATGCTGTAGGAAATCCAGCCAAAAAACTCACCGTCAGACTCATACCGCAGCATGCATTCCAGGCCATACATGCGGGCTTCGGCATCGGCCAGGAAATTCACATTGGCGCTGTCGGCCTGGGCCGGCACCTGGTCCTGGGTGTTGTGATACCCTTCCACTTTCAACGACAGCTGGGGCCCCAACTGCCATTCATGGCCAAGAGTGAGGTGGCGGGCGGTGGTCAGCGGCAGCCCGGGATTGCCGTAAACCGGATCAGTGGATTGTCCAACGGGTTTGGGCGACTGGTTGTAGGTGCCAGCTGAAGCAATGAATGTGCGCTGAAAATGATAATCCCAGCGGGCAGCCGCGCGCACACTGATTTTGCCTTTATCCACATGATGGTAATAATCGTAACGCAGCCCGGGGGTGATCAGCCAATCAGGGTGCGGTCGCCACTGCACATTGGCGTAGGTGCCCAAATCAGAGAAATTCTTATCCTCCAGTTTGGACTGCGGATATCCCAGGACCTTGACCTCATAATTGTAAGGAGTGTAGGCCAGGTCCAAACCAACATGAGAGATGAGATCGGGACGCCAGTTGAAAGCCAGGTCATCGCGCAAACTGTAAAC
This sequence comes from Candidatus Krumholzibacteriia bacterium, assembly GCA_029935695.1. GTDB lineage: Bacteria > Krumholzibacteriota > Krumholzibacteriia > LZORAL124-64-63 > LZORAL124-64-63 > LZORAL124-64-63. The sequence goes on from JAOZJV010000575.1 coordinate 2,650, forward strand.
CGGCCCACTGCTCTCAAAGCGGAACTGCCCCATGACGTGGCCCGAATTGCTGTCGTGGCCGGCGGAAAGCCGCAACTGGTTGCGCATACGGTCGCTCCACCAGCCATCATAACCCAGAATGAAGCGCTGAAAGGATAAATCCATG
>JAOZJV010000576.1 GCA_029935695.1 Candidatus Krumholzibacteriia bacterium
GAACCTATATTCTGCGCATGTCGGCCGGTGAATTCATGGCCAAAAAACGCATGGGTCTGGTGCGTTACAGGTTTGGCGAGTGCTCCCCGGGGAGCACTTTTCCAGGAATCAGGGTTGAGAGACAATTGTTCGTTAAGCAACTCTCAACCCTGAGCTTCAGCCGATTTCAACAAATCCTGCAATGAAGTCACAGAGTTCAATCCGATCTTCAAAGCCCGCACCCCATCCACCGCAGCCCGGGCTCCGGACAAAGTCGTGATGCAGGGAATATCAATGCCACGGGCTTCCCGTCTGATAGCACTCTCATCAAACCGACTCTGTTTTCCCAGCGGGGTGTTGATCACCATTTGCACGCCACCCTCACGGATGGCTTGCCCGATATTAGGCGAGCCCTGACCCACCTTGGCGATGACCGCGGCCGGCACATCTTCCGCTTCCAGGAACCGGGCAGTGCCTCGGGTGGCCAGGAGTTTAAATCCAAGACTGTGCAGATCTCTGGCAATAGGCAGCAAGTCGGCTTTGTCGTGGTTGTTCACACTGACAAAGACGGTCCCGGCCGTGGGCAATCCCTGACCCGTGGCCAGTTGGGCCCGGGCATAAGCTTCACCAAAATTGGCGCCAACACCCATGACTTCGCCGGTGCTTTTCATTTCGGGTCCCAGCAAATGATCAGTTCTGGGGAAACGGCGGAAAGGGAACACAGGCCCTTTGACAAAACAATGATCAAAGTGGCGGACTTCCTGCACATCCTGCTCGGACAGGCTGATACCCAGCATGCACCGGGTGGCCACCATGGCCAAATCCACCCCAGTGGCTTTCTCCAAAAAGGGCACCGTGCGCGAGGCGCGCGGGTTAATTTCCAGCACAAAAATTTGTCCCTTATAGCTGGCGAACTGGATGTTCACCAAACCAATTACACCCAGCTCCACGGCGATGGCCTGCATATTCTGGCGCATCACTTCAATTTCTTCAGGCGTTGTTTTATAAGGAGGCAGCACTGCAAAGCTGTCGCCGCTGTGGATGCCGGCTTCTTCGATGTGCTGCATGATGCCGCCGATGAGCACCTCGTGGCCATCACAAACCGCATCCACATCAAACTCCACGGCATCTTCCAGAAACTTGTCGATGAGCACCGGGTGGGGGCCGCTGACCCGGGCAGCTTCTTCGAAAAAATTCGTTAAGCTGTCAGCATCATAAACCACGCCCATGGCGCGTCCGCCCAGTACATAACTGGGCCGCACCATCACCGGGTACCCAATGCGGTCGGCGGTTTTCAGGGCTTCGTCCAGGGTTCTTGCACTGCCGGCTTCGGGGAAGGGAATTTTCAGGGAAGTGAGCAGGTCGGCGCAACGATCGCGATCTTCTGCCCTGTCGATGGCTTCCAGACCGGTGCCCAGCAGGGTGACGCCCGCCTGGTGCAGTTCTTTAGCCAGATTCAGGGGAGTTTGGCCACCCAGAGTGACGATCACACCTTCGGGTTGTTCCACATTGATGATGTGCATGACCTCTTCAAAACGCAGCGGTTCGAAGTACAGCCGGTCCGAAAGATCGTAGTCTGTGCTCACGGTTTCGGGGTTGCAGTTGATGAGGATGGCTTCGATGTCTTCATCCCGCAAAGCCTGCACTGCGTGGCAGCAACAGGTGTCGAATTCAATGCCCTGGCCAATGCGGTTGGGGCCGCCGCCGAGGACGATCACTTTGCGCCGGTTTGTGGGCCGACTCTCGCAGGGACCATGCTCCCAGGTGGAATACATGTATGGGGTTTCACTGGCAAATTCGCCGGCGCAGGTGTCGACCCGGCGGAAAACAGGATTCAGGTTCTGGTTCTGCCGGGCGGCCAGCACAAGGTCCGTTTTTCGGTTCAACCACTCCCGGGTGGAATATCCCTGGGCCATATTTTCGGGCCAGCGCAACAGGCGGGCAATACCCCGATCACTGAATCCTTCGCGTTTGGCATCGCGCAGCAATTCCGGTGGCAATTCGCTCAATTCGAATCCGCGCAGCCGGCCTTCCACTTCCATCAATCGGTTCAGGTTGTCCAGGAACCAGGGGTCGATGCCGGTGATCCGGTGCAGTTGCTCCGGGGCCAGCCCGCGCCGGAATGCCTCGTGCAAATCCATCAAACGGCTGGGTCGGGGAATAGACAGATCTTCTTTCAGTTTTTGCAGAGAGCGACCACTGGCCCGGCTCTCCCAACCATCAAAACCCAACTCCAGCGATCGCATGGCCTTCTGCAAAGCCTCACGGAAGGTGCGGCCCATGGACATCACTTCGCCCACCGATTGCATGGTGGTGCCCAGAATGTCAGGCGTGCCGGGGAATTTTTCGAAGGACCAGCGGGGTACTTTCACCACGGTGTAGTCGATGCTGGGCTCAAAGCAGGCGCTGCTGGTGCCGGTGATCTCGTTGGGCAACTCAGGCAGGGTGTATCCCACGGCGAGCAAGGCGGCGATTTTGGCGATGGGATAACCGGTGGCTTTGCTGGCCAGTGCACTGCTGCGGCTGACCCGAGGGTTCATCTCTATGACGATGACACGGCCACTATCAGGATCCACAGCGAACTGCACATTGCTGCCGCCGGTGACTACGCCCACGGCGTCCAGAACTTTCAGGGAGTCGTCGCGCAGACGCTGGTATTCGCGGTCGGTCAGGGTCTGGGCCGGGGCCACGGTGATGCTGTCACCAGTGTGCACGCCCATGGCGTCGAAGTTTTCGATGCTGCAGACGATGATGCCGTTGCCCATGCGGTCGCGGATGACCTCGAGTTCGTATTCTTTCCAGCCCAGCACCGAT
>JAOZJV010000577.1 GCA_029935695.1 Candidatus Krumholzibacteriia bacterium
TCAACATCAGCAATCGTAATGGGCGATTCATCCGCTACATCCCAACAATGCTTCCCCCACTCCTGCAAGAAATATGGATAGCCTTGTGTTTTCAGGACAATGGCATTCAAAGCATCCAAATCAAATTTTACATTCTCATCGTTTGCGGGTTCCACTAGAGCAATCTTAGCATCGCCTTCCGATAAAGGGCCAATTGTCACAAAATCGAATAGGCGCTCTGCATAGGATTTCGCTCTACCCAGACGGCCGGGAAGCTGCGGAAGTCCGGCCCCAACTAAAACAATGGGTAATTGACGCTGCGCTACCCTGTGAAGTGCAGTAATAAGTGCAGCAAGTTCGTGTTCTTCAACGTATTGCATCTCATCAATAAAAATTGCCAGAGCAGTCTCGGCCATGGCTGCGGCTTCGCCAGCAACTTCGAATAGTACCTGAAGGTCATGCTCAAGATCACCGTTGTCGGCGAGTCCCGGTTCCGGTTCAAAGTCAAGGCCGACTTCAATGTCATTGAATCTGAACTTGAGAGCACCGACGAATCCCGCAAGACCTCTCAATGCCCTGTTCGCAAGATCATGGGCCTGTTCGTTTCTGGAAAGTCTAAGCAATGCCTGGCGAAGTTGCGGAGCGAGCATAGCCGGAAGGGATCTAGATTCGGGTGCTTCAACCCGCATGGTTTGAATGCCTGTTGCTTCCGCATCAAGGCGCAGCCGATCCAGCAAGACTGTTTTGCCAACACCGCGCAGTCCAATCATCAGGACACTCTTGGTTGAGCGCCTGATTCTTACTCGCTCTAGAGCAATTCGCACCTGTTCCCGGAACTCACCACGTCCTGCGAGTTGTGGGGGCTGGGTGCCAGCTCCTGGCGCATAGGGATTTCTTATTGGGTCCATACGAGAACTATAGCAAGTTTAGCCAAGTTTAGTCAAGTACAATAAACTCACTAAACTTGCTAAAACCATTTATTCTACTTTTAGGGACAAGCATACTTTTGAAGTCTGGTTCCGACTCCCTCAGTTTCCTGATGTTCGTACACTGTCCAAAATTTAGCCCCTAGGGGCAGTGTGCGAACCCAACGATGTTTTCTCAAAACGACGCCTACATTTTGGCAATTTTCAAAATCAAACAGCAATTTTCCCGGAATCCGGCCCCTCCGAAACTTCAATGGTGCTTGAAACTTTTGCCCCCAGAATATCCAGAATCATCATTACCCTGCCCACGGTAATACCATGGTATTCGTTTCTTTCATCCCGTGAAACCTGCGACTCATGGACCCCTATCCGAGCTGCAAAATCTCTTTGGGACAACCCTCGGTAAATGCGCAAAGAAATCAACAAACGCCCAATTCCCTTTAGATTGGTCAGGCCATCAAATTCGCCTTTTTTCAACCGTACATAAGCTTCCGTTTCCTCAACAAGTTGTAGATGGAACGACACCATCGGATCCAATGCCCGTTTCACCTCCTCAGGTTTTAATCCTTCAGCAATAAGACCCTTTCGCATTTGCTCGATCCGGCCACTTTCCGCTTTAATACGGGCAACTGCTTTTCGGTATTCCGAGTCATTTCGAATCATGATAATCCTCCAATCCTGATGATCCCCTTGGGAGAATCATTTCTCCGGGATGTTCGGAATGCCGAGGGAAAATCCAGCTCATTGCCAAACTGATCCGTAATCCCGGAACCGGCCTGACCGAAATGTGGATATAATTCAACCCTGTAGGTATGCCACATGGGGAGTTGCAATTTGGGATATCCAGGATAAGAACGTCGTGTATGTGGGTCCCAGGTCCAGGTTTTGTGAGGATCAAGAAGATTCAAATCTTTTTCAAGATTACCAGAGACCAGATGCTGGCGGTCGCATACAAAATACCCGTCGATGTCATTGGGATGATCTTTGTCTTCCACGAATGAACCGTCGATGAATATTTCCGAAATGCCAACTTGACTCAATTGCTCCACCATTTTCTCCAGGTTTTTAACCAGCTTCATTCGCCAGGAACTGTCCCAGTGATTGCTTTTCGAGAAACCTTCCGATCCTCTGACCAACATTGAGTTTTTCAGCTCAGGAATAGTAAGCTCGAAATCTCCTTGTGGTAAAACCCCATCATCAATGAACTGTGGTAACTTCATTAATCGCCACTTTCCTTGACATTTTAGTCTATTTTTACTTTTTTGTCAACTTTGTGGAATTGCCAAAGATAAGAATACCTCGGTTGTCATCCTGAAAGCCTGACGACAACTAACGTAGCCAGCTTTTTGGATTACCCATGTGTTAAGGAATATTGTGCAGGTTAAATACCAGCGGCATGCTCAATAGATTTATTCAGATAAAAAAACACCTTCTCCACACGCTGGTGAAGAAGGTGTATTTCGAATCAGTACACTCACGGAGTCTAATTCGACTCACCCAGTTCCCTGGGTTCGCATACTGTAACTTTGGTAGCCCCTGGGGGACAGTGTGCGAAACAATTGCGGGTTGCTCCTCTTTTGCCAAAGGGCCAGGCAATCTTCAGTGTTTCAACGAATTACGGAGTTTTTGAGGGTCTATCCCGGGATATTCGCATTCGACTGGCTAACCAACTACAGACCGGCTAGCTATCGTACCACTATTCTCGTTGCTCCCAAACACGGGGATGCCATCCCACTCAATACCCTCACGCCCGAGAATCCCTGCCTCCGACCGTCGGCAGATTCCTCACGGGCCCGGTTTGCCTCTGATGGAATAATTGCCAGGGACAGGCAAGACCAGGTCTCAAAGCCCGTCACCTCGACAGCGATTTACAAATTGGTGGGCTTCA
>JAOZJV010000578.1 GCA_029935695.1 Candidatus Krumholzibacteriia bacterium
CCGCCGAGGTTTCTTCAGGTGCCACGCCCTCTCAGCCGGGAGCTTGAATTGGACGCTTCACTTTATCCTTCTGTTTTTCTATTGACCATGGCCGCCATTTTTGGAGCCTGTTTCGGCAGTTTTTCCAATGTGCTGATTTACCGATTGCCCCGGAACCTGAGCGTGGTGGGGCCCCGGTCGTTTTGTCCTTCCTGTAAAAATCAGGTGAACTGGTACGACAACATTCCTTTGTTGAGCTGGTTGATGCTTCGCGGCAAATGCAGGCACTGCCAGGCGCCTATCAGCCCCCGGTATCTTATACTGGAAATTGCAGGCATTGTGTGCGCCCTGGCTGGATTTGCCCGTTTCGGTCTCACTGTCGAAGGTGCGGCGGCGGCTCTCTACCTACTGCTTTTGCTGGACATCGCCATCATCGACTGGCAGCACATGATCATTCCTCACACCCTGACCATCGCCGGCATGGTGTTGGGTTTGGTGTTCAGTTTTTTCACTCCTTTGGGCTGGATGGATTCTGCTCTGGGTTTGGCACTGGGTGCAGGTATCATTCTGGCTGTCTCCTATGGTTACAAGCTCCTGCGCGGAGTGGTGGGCATGGGTGGTGGCGATGTGATGCTCATGGGCATGGTGGGAGCTTTTCAGGGGCCCTGGGCCGTACCGGCGGTGCTCTTTGGTGGTGCCTTGATGGGCACCCTTTACACTGTCACGGCAGGCCGTGGCAAAGTCGACGGTCAAGCCAAATTGCCCTTCGGAACTTTCCTGGCTGCTGCTGCTCTGATGGTATTGCTTGCGGGTGATTATTTGTGGTCCACCTACCTGACATTATTTTGACCTTTTACACCGCTGAACGGCAAATTTTTCCCCTTATTATTCCGGAAATTCTTTAATCTCAATAGATAGCGCATCCTCAAAAACACCCAAATAACCCATTAATCCTTTAAATATGACTTAAGTCCCCCTGTTAAGGGGTCGATTGTGATAGTGGCACGCAAGTTGCCTTTCTGGCGTGGGGAATTGGGGTCATGAGGACCGCCCAACCGCAATAAGCACCAGCATCAAGGCAGGATCGACATGTTCGGGTTCCTGAATAAAAAACGGAAATCACTCACAGGCATGGACATCGGTTCCAATGTCATCAAGGTCTTACGCCTCGAAATGAACGAGGAAAGGCCGGTGATCACTCATTTTTGCATGAAGGACCTCCCACCGGAGGCCATCGTCGATGGTGAGATCATGGACCGGGAACTGGTCATCCAGACCATTCAGGATTGCGCGGCGGAAGCCGACCTCCCGGATGAGCCTGTAGCCAGCGCCGTGGCCGGTCGTGCAGTGATCGTCAAAAAAATAGTCATGGATAAGATGAGCGAAGAAGATGCGCGCGAGGCTATCTATTGGGAAGCCGAGCAGCATGTTCCGTTCGACATCGACGACATCAGTCTGGACTTCCAGGTCCTGCAGGATGACGTGGGCGCCGATCAAATGGAACTCATGCTCGTGGCTGCCAAAAAAGACATGATCCTGGGACAGGCCGAGCTCATTCGTGATGCCGGTTTCGATCCTCTGGTCATTGATGTGGCTTCATTTGCCAACCAGAATTCCTGGGAACTTCTCTCATCCGGTAATCTTCTGGCCGACCAGCCCACCGTTGAAGATTCTGCACCGGCTGATACCGGTGACGATGATATTGACGGCTTTGAGCCCGCTGAAAGCGAAATGGTCGACCAGGATGAAGGCAATGAACAATTCGTAGCCCTCATGGATGTGGGTGGCGGTGTGACCAACGTGCACATCGTCAAGGGTGGAGTGCCCATTTTTACCAAAGACCTTCCCATTGGAGTGGCTCATTTCACGGAAGAATTCCAGAAGCAACTGGGACTGACCTGGGAAACAGCCCAGCAGGTTGGCCGGGGAAATCTGGAAGATGTGGACCAGGACCTGGTGATGGACATCGTCCGCACCGTGGGGTCTGAAATCTACAAGGGTCTGGAACCAAGTCTCAGCTATTTGAAAACTGCCGGTGAAGCCGACGGCATAGACCACATCGTCATCAGTGGTGGTGGGGCTCATTTGCCTGGCCTGAAAGATTATCTGTCTGAAATTTACGCAGTGCCCGGTGAAACGGCCGATCCTCTGGCAGGATTGGATTTTGATCCTGATCTGTTCGGGTCCGAAAGCCCTGAACATCTCAGCCCGTTGCTCACTGTATGCATTGGACTGGCTCTTCGCGAGGGGGTGAACTCATGATTCGCATCAATCTTTTACCCCGTGAAGAACTGCCCAAACAAAGAAGCATCAAGCTGCCCCAGGTGGGAGCATTTGCTCCTCTGGCCATGGTTTTGGTGGCTGTGGTGGTCATCACTGCATCGTATTTTCACCAGTCGAAACAGATTTCGGCCCTCAATGTGACCATTGCTGAAGAGGAAGCCGAAAGCCGCCGTCTGGCTCCGGAAATCGCCAAAATCAAACGGCTGAACAAACAGCGCAAAGATTTGAACGATCGCCTCGATGTGATCACCGATTTGGATCGGGATCGCTATTTCCGCGTTCATCTCATGGACGAGTTGAACCGCAGTCTGCCCGAACACATGTGGCTGACACGATTCGAAGATATTGGAGGTGACAGCTATCAGGTTGAAGGCGTGACCTTCAGTAATTTCCTGATCAGCGATTTCCTGCAAAGCGTCACCAACAGTCCCTGGTTTGCGGCCGTCGATCTGACCGTGGCCGAAAAGGGTGCTATCGGAGACGTGCAAGTCATCAAATTCAAGGCCCGGGCCACCGCTGTGAGGCGTAA
>JAOZJV010000579.1 GCA_029935695.1 Candidatus Krumholzibacteriia bacterium
TCATGGGCTGGCCCTGCACTCTGGTGCGCCTGACGGGGTGCCATCTTCGCTGCTCATGGTGCGATTCAGAACACAGTTTTTCCGGAGGCCAGAACATGACCGTCAGTGCGATCATGGATCAGGTGCGCAATTTTGGCTTCAAAACGGTGCTTTTGACCGGTGGCGAACCTCTGCTGCAAGGGGAATCCGCCGAATTGATGCAGTCGCTTCTGGATGAGGGCCACCGGGTCCTTCTGGAAACCAGTGGCACTCTGATGGGGCCGCGGACGCTTTCTCTGCAAAGTGTGCCAGCCGGAGTGCACCGGGTGGTGGATTTGAAAGCTCCCGGCAGCGGCATCGGTTCCGAAAAAATTGACTGGGACGGATTAGCCTCCCTGGGAAAGACTGACGAGATCAAGGTTGTGTGCGCCAACCGGCAGGACTATGAGTGGGCAAGGGATCTTGTGCTGGCCGGTGGGCATTGGGCGGAAGATTTGCGGGTTGGTTTCTCACCGGTGCAAGGCAGCTTGCCGGCAAGGGATTTGGCTCAGTGGATTTTGGACGATGGCCTGGATGTTTGTTTCCAGATTCAACTGCACAAGGCCGTCTGGCCTGAAATTGACCGGGGAGTTTGAGATGAGTGGGATCAAGAAAGAAACAGCCATTGTCCTGGCCAGTGGCGGACTGGATTCAGCCGTTTGTCTGGCCGAAGCGGTGACCCGGTACGAGGTGGCGCTGCTGCATATCAATTACGGCCAGCGCACCGAAGCCAGAGAACTGAAAGCTTTTCATGACTTGGCCAAACACTACGGTGTGGAAAAACACCTGGTGGTGGATATTTCCTATCTCAAGGAAATTGGTGGCAGCAGTCTGGTGGATGAAAGCATGGCCGTGGAGACGGGGTTGCCTCAGGCTGGGGCCGGGGTTCCGTCCACTTACGTGCCTTTCCGCAACGCACACATTTTGTGTGTGGGCATGAGCTGGGCCGAGGTGATTGGCGCCAAAGCCTTGTACATCGGAGCAGTGGAAGAAGATGGCAGTGGGTATCCCGATTGCCGGAAAGAATTTTACGACAAGTTTGCCGCCGCTGCCGATGCGGGCACCAGGCCGGACACTCATGTGCAAATCATCACACCACTGATCACTCTGGACAAGGCGGCCATTGTGGCCCGCGCTGTTGAACTGGAAGCTCCGCTTCGCCTGACCTGGTCCTGCTACACCGAAGAAGAGGTGGCCTGCGGCCAGTGTGAAAGTTGCCTGCTGCGGTTGCGGGGGTTTGAAAGGGCCGGTGAAACCGACCCCATTCCTTACAAAACCTAGGCCTTGTTTTCAAACTTGCTGAAGTCATAATCCTGGTAGGCATTGCAGCGGCTGCACAGGTGGATCAGGTCCCGGCGGCCGTCGTCCAGCACATCGCGCAGGCAGTTGGCCGCGTAACTTTCCCAGATTTCCATCACCGATTGCTCCAGCACGTTGCCCACCACCGCGCGTTCGTGCACATCCCAGCAACAGACTGTGGCGTTGCCGTTGGAATAGAAGAAAAGTTCGTCCAGAACCTTGAGGCAGGGCTTCATCACCACGTCGTGGCGCTGCTGTCCGGTCCAGGGCCACTGGTAGAGCTGGGTGATGAGCACTTCGGTGCATTTAGGCTGCCAGAAATCTTTGTAGGCCTGGACTTCATGGGTGTTCTCGGGCACTTCGATCATGCGCACTTCGGTGAAGACCTTGTCCCGGTAGCCGCCTTCATCCCACAGCTGCAGGAAGCGCTGCGTGCGCTCCATGACCTTGTCGTAGTTCACTCCAAGGCGTGAGGGTTCATAGGTCTCGCGGCTGAGCCCATCGATGGAAAAGCGCATGATGTCCACGCCGGCTTCCAGCAGGTCGATGCCCATCTGTTCGGTGACCAGTTCGCCGTTGGTGTTGAATTCCACTCTGGCTGTGGGGTCGTTCTCCTTGATGTAGCGCACAATCTCGGGCATGCGGTTGTCCACGAAGGGTTCATTGGTCAGGAAAGGTCGGTAGGTGATGCCCATGCCCCGGGTGTCATCCACAATTTTCTGCCACGTTTCAAGGGGCATGCGTGCCGGGTCGCGCACGATCTCATTCTGCGGACAGAATTCGCACTTGGCGTTGCACTTGGTGACGGTTTCCATCTGGATGAATTTGGGAACCGGCGCATAGGGCATCTTCCAGCGGGCACCACCGGAGCTCTTTTGGCGAATTTCTGGAATGTTGGTCTGGTCGGCCTGATCGGGTCGCATGCTTTTAACTCCCGGAAGATTTTAAATAGGGCGCGATGACGTGCAGACTGCGCTCGGTGGCACCGCGTTGTTCCAGCACAACTCGTCTGGCTTCGGTGCCTGTTTCAAGCAGCAGATTTTCGTCGGACAATAATTTTGAAGTCTGGGTCAGGGCCTCGTCTGGCTCTTTCAAAATAAAACCAGCCTGGCGGGAAACCAGAATCCCGGCTTCTTCGGCGTTCTGGATGCGGGGGCCGAACATCACCGGCATGGAAGCGACCGCTGGCTCCATGGTGTTGTGAACTCCGGTGGTGAAGCTGCCGCCAACGTAGGCAAGATGACCTGATCGATAGATTTCCGCCAGCTGGCCAATACTGTCCACCAGGATAACGCGAGTTTCTCTTTGGGCAACCGCTCCGGTTTGCATCAGCTGGGACAGGCGGCAGCAGGAGATCTTGAGGCGGCTCAGACGTTTCTCCAAAGCTTCGAGGCGCTCCTCAAGAGGTTCGTGGGGGGTGAGCACCACTTTGAGTTCAGAAAATGTATCCAGCAGCTGG